>CAYVGQ010000146.1:0-3739 GCA_964450295.1 uncultured Phascolarctobacterium sp.
TTTATCTACCACAAGCAATCGCGAATAATCGCGTGGCTCCATAGGATGCTGAGCAATCAGCTCCTGCGGCAATTCATAAGTAAAGTCCTTTACCTGCATCATAATCTCCGGTTTTAGTAGATTTTTTCGACTCTGGTGTCAACATAATAATGAGCCAAAATTTCCTTATAATAATCCTTACTACGCTGCGGAGCACTGTTCGCCATACCACGAGCTCCCCACTGAGAAAGTCCTAATCCCGATCCTTGTCCCCGACCTATAAAGGTCACCATTTCACCATTTTCACCACTCACAAAATGTAGTTCTTTCAAAATATCTTTAAAACTGACAGTGCTACTCTCATTTACTTTAATAGGAACTTCCTTACGTCCGATTTCTATACCATAATAATTTTCAATTGGAATCTCAATAGAATCCGGCACCGGTCTGTTCACTTTAACCTCAAAAAGATTACTATTAAGCCCTAATAATTTTTGCACTTGGGTTCCTGCTAACATTACAGTTCCTTCACTGCCACTAAATAACATTTTCTGCACACGCCCGCTCACAGTTCTGTCACCGCCAAAAATTTTACTGCTGTCTTTCCAAGGCGACAAACGCATGCTTTCCAATTTACCGATAACATAACCTGAGGCAGATAAACGACGCTCTATTTCAGCGGCCGGCAAAGCCTTTTCCCAATCATACACCGGTGCATCCCAGTCATAATCCTTAACGCTTTGCAGATACGGAACGTTCCGTCCCCAAACAGCGCCACTGTTTTCTGTCTGTCCCCCGCTACTTTGATGATACACGGCCTCAATCACTTGACCATTATAAGTAATCACAACACCATAAGTATTATCTACAAGTTTATTGATCGCAGATTTCTCTGCAACAACTCCGTAATACTCTTGCCCTTCTTCGGCCGCCTTTAAATCATATCCCAAGCTGTTGCGATTTCCCAAACGATTATACGCAAGCGATCGCGCCGCAACAGCCTGTGCTTTAATCGCTTCATCTGGGAAAATCACTGGAATTTCTCCGCCCACAACACTGTATAAATACTCCTCTAGAGGTATTATATTAACTACGTTTAAAGTTTTACCGTCTTCATCAATACATACTTCAAAGCTACCCCTGTAAGATTTTTTGTTAACTTCAATATATTTTTCAAGATTTTTAGCAGATTTATTTACCGTGAAAAGCAACACTCGACCCGCAATTTTTTGCGTTCCTATATTAACTATTCCGCCCTCTGCGTTCACAAAATACCTGTCTGGTTTAAGAATTTTTTCTTCTCCGGTATCAGGCACTCTCACCACGATTTCATCCTCACAGCTGATTTCAGCAGCAAACTGTCCATGCACAACGGCTACTGCAATATCGGGCGTTGCAGCCCAGACACTACCACAACTTAAATACATCAGCATAACCACGAGTAGCAGTTTTTTCATGAGAATGCTCCTTCCTTACAACACTTAAACCTTCACAGTTTTCGGTTTCTTCTCGTAACGATCGCGTTCACTGAACACGCAGCCACAATAAGGTTGACGATAAAGCTCAAGTTCCATGCTTATATCAACGCCGCGTTGGTAGCCTATGCGGAAATCTTCGTAGTAAAAAGGAATTGCAAATTCTCTTGCGGCTTCTTCTGCCATTTTGATGATAAGTTCATATTTTTGATAGGGACTTACCAATAAAGTAGTCGTAAAAGCATCATAACCGTTCTCTTTGGCATACTGCGCAACATAGCGCATGCGCACTCTGTAACAGTATGCGCAGCGGACAACAGGTTCTTCCAACATTCCTTTAACACATTCCTCTAATGGATAACTTTTATCGACAATCAGTTTGTAATGTTTCTTATCACATAGTTCCCGTAGCGCATTCAAACGACGTTTAAATTCTTTATAGGGATGGATATTGGGGTTAAAATATAAAACATCAAAAGTTTTATTTGCAGCCAGCAGTTTTTCTGTAGGATAACAGGCGCAAGGCCCGCAGCAGGCATGTAACAACAATTTCATAACTTCATCTCTTTTCTGGGAAAGGCACTCCCAAATAACGATACGTCTCCCGCGTAGCAATACGTCCACGAGGTGTGCGTTGTAGTAGCCCCAGTTGCATCAAATACGGCTCAATAACATCCTCGATCGTTTCTGTTTCTTCACTAACAGCAGCGGCAATGGTCTCAATACCAACAGGCCCGCCGCCAAAGGTTTTAACAATCGTCTGCAAAATACGACGATCATTGCGATCCAAGCCGTAACGATCTACTTCTAAGCGAGCCAGGGCTTCAGACGCCATCGGCCCGGTAATCTCAGCAGCTCCTGCAACCTGCGCAAAATCACGTACACGCTTCAATAAACGGTTAGCAACACGCGGAGTGCCGCGACTGCGGCTGGCAATTTCTACCGCTCCATCCGGAACTATCTCCACACCCAAAATCTCTGCGGCACGGGTAATGATGAACTGTAGTTCATCCGGCTTATAAAACTCCAGTCGGCACTGTACACCGAAACGGTCGCGCAATGGTGCTGCAATAGCGCCCAGCCTTGTTGTCGCTCCGATAAGAGTAAATTTCGGCAGATCCAAGCGCACACTGCGCGCACTGGGTCCTTTACCGATAATAATATCAAGAGCATAATCTTCCATCGCTGAATAAAGTATTTCCTCAACAGTTTTAGATAAACGATGAATTTCATCAATAAAAAGCACATCGTTATCGCCAAGATTAGTCAATATAGCGGCTAAATCTCCCTGACGCTCAATAGCAGGCCCCGAAGTAACACGAATGTTAACATTCAGCTCATTGGCAATAATATTTGCTAATGTAGTTTTGCCTAGTCCCGGGGGACCGAATAGCAGTACATGATCCAGAGCTTCATTGCGGTCTGCAGCAGCCTTAATGAATACTTCCATATTCTGTTTTATCTGATTTTGACCGATATATTCGGCCAAACGCCGCGGGCGCAGGCTATATTGCCAAACATCGGCATCCTGCTCCTGACCTGTGATAATTCTCTCTTCCGGCTGCATTATTTCCTCCCGGCGAACAATTTAAGTGCCTGCTTGATAATTGCCTCGCTAGTCAGCTTAGCACAGTTCGGAATCTGCTTCAGCACAGGCATAATTTCCGAATTAGAATAACCCAAAGCGCACAAGGCTTCCACCGCTTCACTGACGGCACTGCCGTCAGTGAAGCCCGTAGAACTATCGGCAAAACTGCTTACTTCGCTTTCGCCAATACTTCCCACCTTATCTTTAAGCTCTAAAATTAACCTTTCGGCAGTCTTTTTCCCTATTCCCGGCATCTTTGTCAAAACCTTTAGGTCACGACTTTGTATTGCTAGATAAAAAACGTCGGGCTTTACAGACGACAAAATACCCAGAGCAACCTTCGGCCCAACACCGCTAACGCTCAAAAGCAATAAAAACAGGTTGTAATAATCTTGGGTCAGAAAGCCAAACAGTAAAATAGCGTCATCACGGACACTCATATAGGTGTGTACTCTGATTTCTGCACTTACAGAAAGTTCTCGTAGGTGAACTGCAGGCATAAATACCCTGTAGCCAACACCGCCGCTGGTTTCCAACAAACAATATTCATTTGCCAGATAAGCCACCCTTCCTTTAATTGATCCAATCATATTATTTCAACTCCTGCCATCTTCTTGTCGCCGCCGTATGCAGCCCACAGATTGCCGCAGCCAAAGCATCAGCAACATCATCCGGCTTCGGTTTCGTGCGGATATTT
>CAYVGQ010000147.1:0-2477 GCA_964450295.1 uncultured Phascolarctobacterium sp.
CCCAGTGCAGAATACTTGCAAGAAGCAAGAGCTTTATGTGATAAATACGACGCATTGCTTATTTTTGATGAGATTCAGACAGGCGTAGGACGTACCGGTAAATGGTTTGCTTATATGCATAGCAATGTTAAACCAGACATCATGACCTTTGCTAAAGGTATTGGCGGAGGGTTTCCTGTTGGCGGTTTTGTGGTCAACGAAAATTTGGCACATATTTTTAAGCCTGGCGATCATGGCGGTACTTTTGGTGGTAATGCTTTAGCCTGTGCGGCCATTTATGCAACTTTGACTACGATAAAAAATGAAAAACTTGTGGAAAAGGTCGCAGAAAAAGGTAGTTATTTTAAGCAAAAGCTGGAAGCGCTATTGCAAAAGTATCCGGATAAAGTATTAGATGTGCGCGGCTGCGGCCTGATTTTAGGTATGGAGCTTACCAAAGATGGGCAAGAAGTTGTGGCATCTTGTCTTAAACAGCATGTTATTGTTAATTGTACTGCCGGCAATGTTATTCGTCTGGTGCCACCTTTAATCGTTACGGAAAAGGAAATAGACCAGGCTGTTGCTGCGCTTGATGTGGCACTGGCTAAATTTTAGCCAGAGTTTGTAGGGGGGAGATTATGGGGTTAAGAAATAAAGATTTAATATCAATTCATGATTTATCAGTGGGCGAAGTTGCGACAATTTTAGATGTTGCCAAAAAACTAAAAAGGAAACAAAAAAATGGGGAGCCACATCAGTATCTGAAGGGGAAAACCTTAGGAATGATTTTTTCTAAATCTTCTACACGTACAAGAGTTTCCTTTGAAGTTGGATTCTGGCAGCTGGGCGGTCATCCAATTTACTTGAATGATTCGGCTTCGCAGATTGGACGCGGTGAACCTGTACGTGATACGGCAAGGGTGCTGTCACGTTTTGTAGATGGAATTATGATTCGTACCTTTTCACATGAATCAGTTTTGGAATTGGCTAAATATGCAAGCATTCCTGTTATTAATGGTTTGACGGATTTATTGCATCCCTGCCAAGCACTAACAGATATGTTCACGATCATGGAAGAAAAAGAGGTTCTTAAAGGACGTAAACTTGTTTACGTCGGCGATGGCAATAATATGGCCCATTCACTGATGTTTGCCTGTGCAAAAGTTGGAATGAATATGGTTTGTGCCTGTCCGCAGGGCTATCAGCCGGATCCGGAAATAGTTAAAAAAGCACAAGAAGATGCTGCCCATACAGGATGTAACATTGAAGTAGATGATAATTTGTTCCAAGCCTCAAAGGGTGCGGATGTACTATATACTGATGTCTGGGCCAGTATGGGGCAGGAAGCGGAACAGTCTATACGTCAGGAAGCTTTAGGAGAATATCAGATTAATCGAGAACTTTTGGCTGTAGCGCGTCCGGATGCGATGGTTTTGCATTGTCTGCCGGCACATCGGGGTGAGGAAATTACAGAAGAAGTTTTGGAAGGACCGCAGTCTAAAATTTTTGATCAAGCAGAAAATCGTTTGCATGTACAAAAAGCAATTATGGCACTTTTGATGAGTGATGAAACTTTATAAATAAAAATACGGTATACATTCATAAAAACACTTTCTTTTTACCGAAAGTGTGCTATAATCATAGTTACTATCATAATTTTATGCATAAAAATTTAAATGTGCAAAATTTTAGGAGGCTGTATTTACAATGAAAAAAGAAGATATCAAAAAAGTCGTACTTGCTTATTCCGGCGGTCTTGACACTTCGGTGATCATTCCCTGGCTCAAAGAAAATTATAATAACTGTGAAGTTATCGCTGTTACTGCGGATTTAGGACAAGGTGACGAGCTTGAACCAGTACATGATAAAGCCTTGAAATCCGGTGCTAGTAAATGTTATATTTTAGACTTAAAAGAGGAATTTATTGCCGACTATGTTTGGCCTGTTGTAAAAGCAGGCGCAGTGTATGAAAAGAAATATCTTTTAGGTACTTCTTTTGCCCGTCCTTTAATTGCAAAAAAATTAGTAGAGATTGCCGAAAAAGAGGGGGCGGATGCGGTTGCCCATGGCGCAACAGGCAAAGGCAATGATCAGGTTCGTTTTGAACTTTCAGTAAAAGCACTTGCGCCGCAACTGGCTATTATTGCTCCTTGGCGCGAATGGAGCATTCGTTCTCGTGAAGATGCTATTGATTTTGCGCAAGAGCATAATATTCCTATTCCTGTTACTAAAGAACATGACTATTCCATGGATCGTAATATGTGGCATTTAAGCCATGAGGGATCAGATCTTGAAGACCCTTGGAATGCCCCTAAAGATGCATTGTTCATCGTAACTAATACTCCGGAGACTGCTCCTGACAAAGCAGAATATCTTGAAATGGAGTTCGAGCAGGGTGTTCCCGTTGCCGTAAATGGTGAAAAAATGAGTCCGGCTACAATCGTAGAAACACTAAACGAAATTGGTATCCGTAACGGGATCGGCATATGTGATATGGT
>CAYVGQ010000147.1:2487-3732 GCA_964450295.1 uncultured Phascolarctobacterium sp.
GGCGTTTATGAAACCCCCGGTGGTTCTATTATTTACTACGCTCACAATGAATTAGAAAATCTTTGCTTGGATCGTGCGACTATGAGCTATAAACAAATGGTTGGCATTAAATATTCTGAGCTTGTGTATGATGGTATGTGGTTCTCACCTTTACGTGAAGCTTTGGCCGCTTTTGTTGAAGAAACGCAGAAAACTGTCACCGGGACCGTACGTCTTAAACTTTATAAAGGCAATATTATCTCTGCGGGTGCGAAATCTCCATATTCTCTGTACAGCCAAGAGTATGTAACTTTTGGAGCTGATGAGGTTTACAATCAGGCTGATGCTAATGGTTTCATTAACCTGTTCGGGCTACCTTTGAAGGTACGCGCATTGATGAAACAGGGAAAACTAAAATAATGGCGAAGCTTTGGGGCGGTAGATTCAGCAAAAATACGAATGAACTCGTTGATGCATTCAATGCGTCTATTGAGTTTGATAAAAGACTTTATCATGAAGATATACGTGGCAGTATTGCTCATGCGAAGATGCTTGGTAAATGCGGTATCATTCCGGCTGAAGATGCTAAAAAAATTGTCCGTGGCTTAGAAGCTATTCTTGTTGATATCGAAGCCGGGAATTTTAAATTTGAAGTGGCATTAGAAGATATTCATATGAATATCGAAGCGCGTTTAACAGAACGTATTGGCGCAGCCGGTGCCAAATTGCATACTGCCCGTAGCCGCAATGATCAGGTGGCTTTGGATATGCATATGTATATGAAGCATGAAATTGTCGAAATAAGTGAGCTTTTATTAAAATTTGAAAAAGCGTTACTGACCGTTGCCAAGAAACATGATAAAACACTGATGCCGGGATATACGCATCTGCAAAGAGCACAGCCAATAACATTTGCTCATCATTTGCTGGCCTATTTTAACATGCTTTTGCGTGATTTCCGCCGTTTGCAAGGAGTTTGGGCAGGAGCAGATATAATGCCTCTGGGAGCCGGGGCTATAGCCGGAACAACATTCCCGATAGACCGCTTTGATGTGGCTGAACAGCTGAATTTTGGTAGTGTTTATGCCAATAGTATGGATGCGGTAAGCGATCGTGATTATATCATAGAATTTTTATCTTTTGCTTCTGTCCTTATGATGCATTTGAGCCGATTAAGTGAAGAAATCTGCCTGTGGTCAAGTACAGAATTTAGTTTTATTGAACTTGATGATGCTTTTGCTACCGGTTCCTCGATGATGCCGCAGA
>CAYVGQ010000148.1:0-3667 GCA_964450295.1 uncultured Phascolarctobacterium sp.
TCATTTCTCCGCAATTCAATCTGAAGGTTTCAAAACTCTTGAAGAAGGTCAAGAAGTAGAATTTGAAGTTGTTCAAGGTAACCGCGGCGAACAAGCTGCCAATGTTGTTCGTCTGTAATTGATATAGATTAAAATTTTTTTAATATATAGCAACGTATGAACAAGCAAAGACCCTGCCTAAAGGTAGGGTCTTTTTGCTATTGAGCTTAATTAAACTTTTTAATGCAAAAGAAAGTTGACTTTCTTTTGTCTTTTTTTCAAGAGTCGTTTATAATGACAAGTAATAGAACTTTTGCCTTATACGGATGGAGGTAGTGTATGAGTTTATTGAAAAAAACTTTTATTTGCCTGTTGGCGATGCTCTGTATGCTTGGTACGGGCGAAATTTGCCTGGGGAAAACGCTTACCTTAGAAGAAAAAAATAATATCGATGAATCGTATAGAATGGCGCAGTGGACGACTATTGCTGCCGCAGCATGTATTGGTGCCTACTCACCGGATAATGCTCCGGAGTTTTGGTACCTGCGTGGTTATGGCTGGGAAATTGTACCGCACAAGGTGCAGAAAGACAAATTGGAAGCAAATTTTATCATCGCTAAAAATAAAACGAGTAAGGACAAGGATGTTTATATAATCGCCTTTAGAGGCAGTGCCAGTAAAAGCGATTGGAAGGTCAATCTAAATACAGATAAGATTCCTTATGGCGGATCTAATCTAGAAGAATTTATGGAATATGCTGAACAGACCCAAAAAGATAAAACCGTGCCAATGATACATAAAGGCTTTAATGATTATGTAAATACGGTACTGGAAACTATGGTTGATGTTGACGAAGACGGCGTTGACGAGGTGTTATTTCAAGAAATTCTTAAAAATAAAGATACTCGAATTTTATTAACGGGACATAGTCTTGGAGGTGCGACGGCGACTCTGCTGGCAGAACGTTTAGTGAGCATGGGGGTGGAACCTCAACGTGTGCCGGTAATTACTTTTGGAGCACCGGCTATCGGTAATGCGGCTTTCGCAGAGGCATACGGGGATAAAATTAAACTGCTTCGTATTACCAATAATGCGGATCCGGTACCGGGAAGTCTACAAACTTTTTTTGGAGGCTACAAACAATTTGGAAAACATTATAAGTATAATCTTTCTCGCAAACTAAGCGATTTTCAGCATGACATGGGAATGTATTTTGATTACAGCATCCGTGAGTATTATAAAGCTTTAGATAAGGCGGAAGCAGCAGGGGTGCGTAAAAAGAAACCCATGCAGAAGTTGGAAGGTAAGGAACCTTTAGTAGCAGTTTGGATTGGCAGTAGCAAGGAAGTTGATAAGCGCGATTATGTGCCGGATATCAAACGGTTTATTATGGATGAATATCAATCAATGCTACCGAGATATGTTATTGTGGATGTAGAGACCAAGCTTTATAAGGATGTTTATGCCATGGAAACAGTTTATCAGAAGGCTAAGGATTTGGGAGCTGATTATATTTTAATCGCAGAAATAGATGGGCGCATACTTAATGACAGCGAGAAATGGTATATTAATATGAATCAGAGTGTGTTTAAAGTGGACGGAAGTTTGGTAACCATAAACAGTTTTGCTCGTTTTGTTTCTCCTTTATCAGGGAATATTCAGGCGGCAACCTTTGTACTTGAAAAAAGTCGTGATGAATTGCAGAAACATTTGTCATTTCTTAGAGTGAATAAAAATACGTTTTTACAGAGACTGTGATAAAAAATATAATTGGGCGTGAGAAGTAATGAAACAGGAAACTTTAAAACTTTTAGAAAAAGAACTAGGAAAATGTAGCCAGTGCCCTCTGCGAAAAACGGCACGAGGACCGGTAGGATGGTTTGGTAACCCAGACAGCCCGATTGTTTTTGTAGGTGAGGGACCTGGCGGTGTGGAGGATGATTATGGTTGTCCTTTGATCGGACCATCAGGACAGCTCTTGGACAAAGCCTTGTGGGCTGCAAAAATGACGCGAGATAGGGTTTTAACAACTAATGTAATAAAATGCCGTACCAAGGGAAACCGAACCCCGAATATTGCTGAAGCAGATTTTTGCGCGCAACATTGGCTTGACAAAGAGTTAGAAATATTGCAACCCAAGGTTGTCGTTGCTTTGGGCGGTGTAGCACTGCACTATTTGGGTAATCCGGAGATGAGTATTACCGGTAGTCGCGGTAAGTGGTTTAAAACTAAACAAGGTTTTAACTGTATTGCTACGTTCCATCCGGCTTATCTTTTAAGGCTCAGTAATATTAAGACTCTTAATGCGGCAAAATGGGATGTGTTTCATGACCTGGAGGCGGCTAGAGATAAAGTTTTGGAACTTCAGCCGGAGTATAGATTGATGTCGGAGAAGCAGACAAATTTATTCAAATTGTTTTCTCGTCGCTCCCAATAATTTGAGACAGTGAAAAAAAATATAAAAAATATAAAAAAAATCAAGTTAGGTATTGCTAACTTGATTTTTTTATGCTATACTCAAAATTAAGTTAGACAGGGCTAACCAAGCGGTGTGATTTCGACCCTTCTTTCTTTTATCACTCACTTATAGACAAACCGGAGCCTTGCCGGTAGCTACGTTTGGTTAGCTAAACTAACTTTAATTAAGGAGTAGTTATGAAACTTGAACTATATGGCTTTCAAAGTTTTGACGAATTGCTGGCTTTTCATTGCGCACCGGCCTTAACCGGTATTAAACCGGCAAATCTTGTCAGTTGTCCTACGGCATCAATGCCTGTACTACAACCACTTTTAGCGGAGTATACAGAGAAATTTGCCGAGAAGGGCATTGCTTTTGAGGTTCTTTGCCATTGCGTAGACAGAACTTTGATTTTAGTATATCAGCCACAACAACTTGAAAAACTGTTGCAACAACAAGACATAAATGTTTATTTACGAGGTTTTGGATATAAAAAAGGCACAGTGCATTGCATGCTACGCCAACTTGGAAATAAAGTATCCTGTAGCCGTGATTTTCCACATGAAATAGGCATTTTTTTAGGATACCCCTTGCCCGATATTAAAGGTTTTGTAGAAAATAAAGGACAGAATTGCAAGTATATTGGTTATTGGAAAGTATATGATGACGTTGGATATGCCAAGAACCTATTCGACGCATATAATAAATGCCGGGACAGATTAATGCAGGAGGTTTCGCAAGGCGTACCTCTGCATCTGGCAGCGGCTTCTTTTTAAGGAGGAGTTATTATGGAAAAAATTCCTGTTATTTATTGGTCCGGTACAGGCAATACCAAAATGATGGCTGATGCCGTAGCCGCGGGTATTGGTGAAGCTGCAGAAATTAAAAGCGTCGACGATATTACAGCCGAACAAGTTGCGGCGTTTCCTTCTTTGGCATTGGGATGCAGTGCCATGGGGGCCGAGGTACTGGAAGAGTATGAGTTTGAACCTTTCTTTACAGCTTTGGAACCTTTTTTGCGGAAGTTATATGGCTGACTGGGAACAGCGTGTTAGAGCTGCCGGTGCCGATTTAATTGCCCCGGGGTTATTGGTGTTAGGTGCTCCTGATGAATCAGTTATTGAAGATTGCCGTGCGTTAGGTGCGGCTTTAGCTAAAGCTTAATTTGCTTCTCCGTCATAACTACGGTAAGAGCAGACTGTGGTTATGTCCTTTAATATTCCATTTCTC
>CAYVGQ010000149.1:0-3655 GCA_964450295.1 uncultured Phascolarctobacterium sp.
GATGACTATTATCAAATGATCAAAGCTCGTGCTGATTTATTTACCAAAGAAGCAGAAGAGTGCGGTTTGCCGATGTTACCTTATGTTGCCGGTTTCTTTCTTTCTATTCCGGCTGAAAATCCTGATGCTATCTGCGAAAAATTGCATGAAGATAATATTTTTGCAGTACCTTTGGCAGCAGGGGTACGTATTGCGGTTTGTGCAGTTCCGCTGAAAAAAATTTTTGGTATGGCAGCTAAAGTATATGCTGCGATGAAGGCGGTAGAAAAATAAGCAAGATAAACAAAAAAGACCGGAGCTCAAAAGGCTCCAGTCTTTTTTCCCCATAAGGAGTATTTATGAAGATTAAATTAACATTACCTGACAATAGTATAAAAGAGTATCCTCTAGGAACGACGTTGTTAGAAGTTCAAAAAGAATATTTTATGGACTATTATGAGAAACCAGTTGTTGAAGGCATTTTTAACGGTGTTGGCACTGATTTGCAAAAACCGCTTTTTCGGGATGGTAAAGTAGATTTTATTAAGCTAGATACGGAAGAGGGAATGCGTGTTTATGTGCGTAGCTTGCTTTTCCTTTTTCTGGTAGCCATCAAAAAATTGCGACCGGAAGTAAAAATAGAGGCACGAAATTCCTTGGGTAGCGCTTTATTCTGCGAAATAACTAATGGTATAGGACTGAGTAGATATGATTTGAAGGCGCTTGAAGATTATATGAAAGATTTGGTGGCTACAGCGGAACCTATCGTCTATAAGCATATAACAAAAAAAGAAGCGGAATTATTACTGTGCGAGCGGAAAGAAGAGGATCGACTGGAGCTACTGCAGACTGTGCCAGAAGATCAGTCGCTTGCAATTTATTTTTTGCAGGGTTGCGGTGAATATTTTTTTGGGCCAATGTTACCTGATTGCAGTTATTTGAAGTTGTTTGAACTGCTTATTTACGAAAACGGCGTTGTTATCAATTATCCAGAAACCGGGCAAGATGAACTGGATGTTTTTGTAGACAGCCCTAAACTTAATAAAATGTTCCACGAAATGGAAGAATGGTCTACGATGATTCAATGCAATACTGTGGCGAAACTCAATCGCATCATTAAGGAAGACTATGCAAGTAAAATCATTCAAGTTGCTGAAGCGTTGCACGAGAAAAAGATAGCGAGGATTGCTGATGAAATTACGGGTAAGGGCAAAGATGTACATCTTGTTCTTATAGCAGGTCCGTCTTCTTCGGGAAAAACTACTTTTGCACAAAGACTTAGCATTCAATTGATCGTTAATGGCCTTAGACCGGTACCTATCTCAATGGACGACTATTATAAGGAACGGATTAAAACACCACGTAAAGAGGATGGATCTTATGATTTTGAAACTGTAGAGGCTATCGATTTAGAACTTTTTAATGATCATCTTCAACGTTTGCTTGCGGGTGAAACAGTAAAGATCCCCAAGTATAATTTCCGTACCGGGCTTCGTGAATACCGAGGCAGGGAACTAACATTAACCGAAAAATCTGTCTTGATAGTAGAGGGAATTCATGGGTTGAATGAATGTATTTCATCAGTTGTGCCGGCAAAGAATAAGCTTAAAGTTTATATCAGCGCTTTGACACCAATGTCGCTTGATTATTATAATCGTATTCAGACTACAGATATGAGGCTTCTACGCCGGATGGTACGCGATTCTCAGTTTCGTTCTCACGATGCTTTGACTACGTTGCAGTTATGGGAAGATGTACGACGCGGTGAAGAAAAATATATTTTCCCGTTTCAGGAAGAAGCCGATATTATTTTTAACACGACACTTATTTATGAGGTTGCAGTGCTTAAAAAATATGCAGAACCTTTACTGAGGGGAGTACCGGAAACAGAGGCTGTATACACGAATGCTCAAAGATTGCTTGATTTATTGAGTCATGTTGCGCCATTGGATAAAGAATTAATTCCTAATAATTCCATTTTGAGTGAGTTTGTCGGTGACAGTGTTTTTAAAGAAGCTTTATAAATTTAAAAAAATATTAAATCGGCAGTTATATAATTGCCGATTTAATATTTTAGTGTGATTAAATTTTTTTAATTTTCTCAATAAGAAACTAATTCGAAGCTTTTTACTATATGGGAGCGCTTGTTATTCTATTTTGTTGCAAATACCATTGAATTTAGTAGTTAAAGAGGTATATAATAAAAAAAAGGGCCTTTAATTTATTTATGTATTGCAATAAAATATGCGTGATAAAATCTGAGGCTTTGATAAAAAAATATAGAAAAGAAAAACATACTTAAAGCGTGGGTGTAATAAGTAGGACCCGAAACTTTAAGTTGCAGTAAATGAAGAAGGTTGCTTCCGCAATAGGGGGTTTTATTATGCAGCATATTTATCATGTTGGTGTCGATATTGGTTCGACAACAATCAAATTTTTGGTTTTGGACGAAAAACAGCAGATAGTTTATAAAAATTATTTTCGCCATTTGTCTGATCCAGGCGCTGCATTCGTACAAGAATTTCAGAAAATTTTTGATCTTGTAAATGACTGCGAGTTTTCATTGATTCTGACAGGCTCCGCCGGATTTGGTTTTGCTGAACGCATGGGAGTAACGCATGTGCAGGAAGTAATAGCCTGTCGTGCAGCATTGCGAGCTTTGTTGCCTGAAACTGACACGGCGATAGAGTTGGGCGGTGAAGATGCTAAAATTACTTGGCTGGGAAATTCTCCAGAACAGCGTATGAATGGAGTCTGTGCCGGCGGCACAGGTGCGTTCATTGATCATATGGCTTCATTGTTGGGCACTGACGCTGCGGGTCTAGAAGTTTTGGCAGAAGAAAGCAAGCGGATCTATCCGATAGCTTCACGTTGCGGAGTTTTTGCTAAAACTGATGTGCAGGCCTTGATAAATGACGGCGCTTCAAAAGAAGATATAGCTGCCTCAGTATTACAGGCTGTTGTCAATCAAACAATCGGAAACTTATCGCAAGGCAGGCCAATTAGTGGTAAGGTGGCTTTCTTAGGTGGACCATTACATTTTTTACCGCAGCTACGTAAACAGTTTGTTACTACTTTAAAGTTAAAGCCGGAGGAAATATTAATAACTAAAGATGCGGATTGCTTTGTTGCTATTGGCGCAGCTTTGTCGTGGAAAGATAGTAAACTTTTTAATGCCAACGCACTGCGGCGGGCTATGCAGAAATTAAAAGATGTGCCAATTGATGCTGTGGCTAAATTACAACCATTATTCAGTGATTTGAATAGTTATGAAAATTTTAAAGGACGTCATGATCGTGCTAAGGTTGAAAGGGGCATATTGGCAGACTACACAGGGAAATGTTATTTAGGAATCGATGCAGGATCAACGACCTTGAAGATGGTACTGATTGCCGAAGACGGTAAACTGTTATGGTCATATTACAGTAGTAATCACGGCAATCCTGTGCAGGTTGCTGTAGTTGCTTTGCTGGATATGTATGGCAAGCTACCACCCGAAGCAGTTATCTGTGGGACAGCTGTGACAGGCTACGGTGAAGAGATGATGAAAGTAGCTTTTGGTGCTGATTTCGCGGAGGTTGAAACTGTGGCGCATCTGCGTGCGGCTCAGTTCTTTGCACCAGAGGTATCGTTTTTGATCGATATCGGCGGACAAGATATTAAATGTTTTTTTGTT
>CAYVGQ010000150.1:0-565 GCA_964450295.1 uncultured Phascolarctobacterium sp.
GGAAATATGAGCCTAACCTTCGCCCTTGTCGGCAACCAAAACTGTGGCAAAAGCACACTGTTCAATTTCTTGACGGGTAGCAATCAGCATGTAGGCAACTTTCCCGGCGTCACAGTACAGAAAAAAGAAGGTCGTTTACTGACGGCTAAAGATATTACAGTTATAGATCTGCCCGGCATTTATTCTCTTTCTCCCTATACTTCAGAAGAAATAGTTACTCGCGACCTACTTTTACGCGACAAACCTGATATCATTATCAACATTATCGATGCCACCAATATCGAGCGCAGTCTGTATCTGTCCCTACAACTTATCGAACTTAACCTGCCCATGATTATGGCACTTAACATGATGGATGAACTGACAACCAGTGGCGGTTCTATTGACATTCAAAAAATGGAAGAACGTCTGACTATCCCTGTCGTTCCAATCACGGCAAACTCCGGTGCAGGCGTTGACGAACTGCTTGAACGTGCCATCAAGACCGCGACAGCAAAAAATCTGCCGCAGCGGCTTGATTTCTGTACCGGCGCCGCACATATGGCTATTCACTCCATCGCCCATC
>CAYVGQ010000150.1:575-1435 GCA_964450295.1 uncultured Phascolarctobacterium sp.
AGGCACGCTGTAAGGGTCTGCCCCTGCGTTTTTCAGCGACTAAACTTATCGAAGGTGATGCGCCTCTAGCAAAAGAGTTGGAACTTACCGCCAACGAACTTGACATCTTAGAACATATTACCTGTGATCTGGAGCTGGCTCTGGACACGGATAAAGAAGCCGCCTTAGCCGATATGCGCTACACTTATATCGAGAAACTCTGTTCTTATGCCGTTCACAAGCCCCAGGAAACACGGGCTCAGTTACGTTCAGTAAAAATTGACCGCTATCTAACGCATAAATATTTGGCGTTACCAATTTTCCTACTCACCATCTTTACTATTTTCTGGCTCACCTTCGATGTTATCGGCGCCGCGCTCAGCGACTGGCTGGATGTGGGCATCAATGCCGTTACCGACGCGGCGGATACTGGACTTACGTCAATCGGCGTCAGCGCACCGATTCACTCTCTCATCATTGACGGAGTTTTTACCGGTGTAGGTAGCGTACTTTCGTTCCTGCCGATTATCGTGACACTATTCTTCTTTCTTTCCCTACTTGAAGACAGCGGCTATATGGCGCGCATCGCCTTTGTCATGGATTCGCTCCTGCGTAAAATCGGTCTTTCCGGATCTTCGTTCGTCCCAATGCTCATTGGTTTTGGTTGCAGTGTCCCCGCTATCATGGCTACACGTACCCTGGCCAGTGAACGCGACCGAAAAATGACGATGATTTTAACACCGTTTATGTCCTGCAGCGCTAAACTACCCATTTACGGTGTTTTTATCTCCGCTTTCTTTGCCGACAACAAAGCTTCTATCATGATGTTCCTTTATTTAATGGGTATTTTCGTTGCCATAGCTTCCGGACTACTTTTAAAA
>CAYVGQ010000150.1:1445-3654 GCA_964450295.1 uncultured Phascolarctobacterium sp.
CGGTCAACCGGTTCCCTTTGTTATGGAGCTACCGGCCTATCGCTTGCCCACTACGCGCAATATTTTTTTGCATATGTGGAGCAAAGCCAAAGATTTTCTTTATAAAGCGTTTACTATTATCTTTGCCGCCAGTATTGTTATTTGGCTGCTGCAAAGCTTTGATACTCGCTTTTATATGGTAGAAAACCCAGAGCACAGTATGCTTGCCCAAATCGGCAGTTTTATCGCTCCTTTCTTTGCCCCACTTGGATTTGGCGACTGGCGAGCCGCTACGGCCCTCGTCACCGGTCTGACCGCTAAAGAAGTCGTTATCAGCACTTTATCCGTGCTGATGGGTAGCGACGGCGATATACCAGGCACAGCACTGCAAAGTGTTTTTACGCCGCTTACAGCACTCAGTTTTCTTACTTTTTCCCTGCTTTATCCTCCCTGTATTGCGGCACTGGCCGCCATCAGACGCGAAATGAATTCTTTTTCTCAAACACTCTATATCATGTTCTATCAGATAATTACCTCTTGGGTTGTCGCCTTTATGGTTTACCATCTTGGCAAGTTTCTTGGTTTTACTTAATACTGTCAAGCAAAATACCCGGGCTGCTTGAAGCAGCCCGGGTATTTTTGTCTAAATTTTATTAATCAAAAATCTTTTTTTAATTAGAAAGTCCAACGTGCGCCGACATTCCAGCTCCAGTCTTTTTTGAAGTCGCCGCCGGTGCTGCGTTCAAAATCGAAGTACAGATGGTTGTTTTTGCCGGTCTGAATTGCTGCGCCGATACCGTATTCAAGCCAAGTATCCCGTAAGCTGCGGTCGATATTTACTCTACCGCTGCTGTCCGTCATCGTCGCGTGATAGCCACCGCCAAATTCATGCAACAGATTGAGTTTAACATATATATTGGTTTTTTCATCTATGTCTTTACCCAAATTAAAGCCTAAACGTCCTAAAGCACTGCGAATCCCGCCTTGATCTACCTCAATGCCATTGGTGGTGGTATAATTGTCACCGCCCAAATAGCCCAGCGTCAATTGTCCTTGCGGTTCGATATACAGGCCTTTGTCGTCCAGCATTTTCTTGCGTCCGTATTCTCCGCTCAGTGATACGCCAAAGTTTTCCATATCGCCACGAATCTTTTTGCCATCTTCGTCAAACATTTTGAAATTGCTATCCATGTGATGGAAGCGCAGGACTAAGTCTAGATAATGCCCTTTATTGCCCATTTCTGTCATATAGAAATTAACGGCACGACTATTGGTATCGCCATTACCGCGCGAGTAGCTGGAGTCACCATCGGCATAACTGATGGAGACGCCACCATAGCGAGTGTAGTTAGGTTTTTCTTTCATAATTTCGTCATAACCCAGTTCATAGTGGGTGTATTTGTTTTTGAAGCCAAAATTGCCGTTGCGGCCGATTTTAGCTCCTTTTAAGCGCACCCAAATGCCCTTTTCGTCTTCGCCTTTATGGCGCAGGTCGCCCATACGTTTCATCAGTTGATCATGGTCAAGCCAGGTATAATACGCCAAAGCACCCATTGAAACTGCACCATCCACGCCCGGGGTCGGTTTCTCATCGGGATCAACAGTTATAATGCTTTTCAGATACCAATCCTTTGTAAAGATGCTGTTAGTATCGTCGGTGTCTTTAGAGTCTAATTCATAACGATTATAATACAGGGTACCTTCACCGTCTACGGCTTTAAAGGTGCCTTCGTTATTACTAACGCGAGCTAGAACTGTGTTTCCCGCACCATTTAAATCCCCGCCGCCGACTTCCTTAAGTTCTAACAATTGCTCACCGGTAAAAGTACCTGTGACATAAATTTGGTCACTATTATCAACATTATTACTAGCATCAATAGCAAGTTTAAATATGCCGCCTGTTCCTGTTAAATTTTCAGTAGTCAACACTTGGAAGTCTTTCCCCGCCGACATGTCAATCAGGCCTCCGCTGTTTAAGTTGACGTTGTTCACGGAGGAGCTGCCTGTCATCTCCCACACAGAGTCGTTAGCCATATCGATATTAATGATACCTTTACCGGCAGTTCCTGTATTATCCGCTAGACCCTGGAATAAAATATCACTGCCGTCCATTACTAGATCAATTTTACCTTCGGTATCGGCATAGAGATTGCCAACAACATCGGATCCTGCTTGATTCAATTTATAAGCAATTTTGCCTTTATTCTTCGCTACATTGTGACCCGCAACT
>CAYVGQ010000151.1:0-3644 GCA_964450295.1 uncultured Phascolarctobacterium sp.
GGTACAGTTTGGCGGACATCATCAAGCCGCTGGGCTTACGCTACGCGCTGCTCGGGTAGAAACGTTTAAAAAACGATTTTTAGGGGTAGTGAACGGACGGTTGACGCCGGCTGATTATCAGCCGCGTTTAAAAATAGAATGCTTGCTTGATAAAAGCGACGAAATGTCGTTGCAGCTGGTGAAAGAACTGGCATTGCTGGAACCTCTGGGGTGTGACAACCAACCGCCGCTGTTTGCTTTTAAGGATGCGCTGGTACGTTATCCTAAAGCTTTTGGTCGCGATAATAGCCATTTGCGTTTCTATACTGATTACGGACGTCATACCTATCACAGCATTATGTGGAATGGCGCCGGTAATTTGGCTTGTTTATTTAATAACGCCGTCGCAGATTTGGCGTTTATGCCGAAACTCAATGTTTGGAAAGATAAAGAGAGTGTTAATCTGCAAGTAGTGGACTTTGATCAAGCACTAGAAGTTTATGATTACCGTAGTTCTAATACCGGTAAGGAAGCTTTGCTGAAAAACATTTTACAAACAAATCCAAAAACAGTAATATATGTAAATGATCACAATGCTAGTTTAAAGATGTTGGATAGAGCGTCTGTGCAGATATTGAAGTACGGCGAAGAAAAAGATGGTAACGTGGATAATATTATTTTATATGATCTGCCGCCGGAGGATATTTTTTCGGTAGGGCCGTTGCCTTCGCTGAGCTGGCCGAATAAAAGACTGGTTCTTTTATATAACCGCTCTGATGTCGAAAATTATTGGGGACAGTTAGAAAAAAAATATCCTGGACGCAGTCAGCTGGCAGATGCTTATAAGGAACTGGCGTGCACTCTACGTCAGCAGGCTGTTATTGACAGAGATGACCTATTGAAATCTCATGAGGGTATTTCAGCAGCGGCGCTCAAAATTTTTACAGAACTTGATTTTATTCATGAAGAAAATGGTAAGATTAGTTTTGGCAATGTGCAGAAAAATAATCTGCAGAATTCGCCAACCTTTAGGTTATTGCAGGAGAAGGGCCGTGCCGCTTTTGCAGTTTGTCAGAAAAACATACAGATTGGTCCGGATGAGATTATCGGGCTACTGTCGAAAAATAGATTCGATAAATAAGGAAGTGCTAAGATGCCGGAATCAGGGAAAGTTATTTGTGTGGAGAATTTTTTTGCGACGGTGGAAAGCTATTTGAATAAAGAACAGGTGGATTTTGTGCGCAGTGCATATGATTTAGCGGCTGAGGCTCATGCCAGTCAACGTCGTAAGTCAGGCGAACCATATATCATTCATCCGCTTGGCGTAGCGACAATCTTATCGCAGCTCCAGCTGGACGAACTGACTTTGGCAGCAGCTTTTTTGCATGATGTTGTTGAGGATACTGACATCGGCTTAGACACGCTGAAGGCGCGCTTTGGGCAGAAAGTAGCCGACTTGGTAGACGGCGTGACTAAGCTGGGAAAGATTGAATATATCTCTAAAGAAGAACAGCAGATAGAAAACTACAGCAAGATGTTTTTGGCTATGGCTAAGGACATTCGTGTGGTTATGATAAAGCTGGCCGACAGGCTGCATAATATGAGAACTATGAAGTATATGCCCTTGCATAAGCAGCAGTCCATTTCGCGTGAAACCATGGAAATTTATGCCCCATTGGCGCATCGTTTGGGTATTTATACTATTAAATGGGAGTTGGAAGATCTAGCCTTCCGTTATATGGAACCCGAGATTTACTATGATCTGGTAGAGCAGGTCAAGGTCAAACGTCGTGAGCGTGAGGCTATGATCCATGAGGCCATGGGCGAGCTCAAAGAACATTTGGGATCGATGAATATAAGATGCGAGATTCAGGGGCGCCCGAAGAACTTTTACAGTATCCATAAAAAAATGATGCGCGATCATAAAGAACTGAGTGAAATTTATGATTTGCTGGCAATCCGTGTGTTAGTGGATAGTGTTAAAGATTGTTATGGTACTTTAGGAGTTGTGCACAGTATGTGGCGACCGATTCCGGGACGGTTTAAAGATTATGTAGCGGTACCTAAGTCGAATATGTATCAATCACTACATACGACAGTGCTGTATATTAATGGGCAGCCACTAGAAATACAGATCAGAACGTTTGAGATGCACCGTATTTCTGAATACGGCATCGCGGCACACTGGCGATATAAAGAGAGTGGCACTAGCAAACCGTCCACGCAGGGTGGCGATAAGGCGTTTGATGCCAAACTATCTTGGCTACGACAACTTCTGGAATGGCATCAGGATATGAGCGATTCCAGTGATTTTGTGAATACGGTAAAAATGGATGTTTTTGCTGATGAGGTCTTTGTTTTTACGCCGCGCGGCGATGTTATTGATTTGCCTGTGGGGGCGGTGCCAATCGATTTTGCATACAGGATTCATACTGATGTTGGTAATCGCTGTGTTGGGGCTAAGGTTAACGGACGAATTGTGCCACTTGATTACAAGCTGAGCAATGGCGATATTGTCGAGGTCATAACCTCTAAGCAGGCGGCTGGGCCAAGCCGTGATTGGATCAATATAGTCGGTTCTTCCGACAGCCGTAATAAAATAAAATCATGGTTTAAAAAGGAACGTCGTGAGGATAATATCGTCAAGGGCCGCGAGATGTTGGAAAAAGAATGTAAACGTCTGGGCTATGACACAAAAATTTTATTGAAGAATGATAAGTTGAAAGATGTTAGTTCGCAGCTACGTCTGGAAAACGAAGAAAATCTGATGGCGACAATCGGTTACGGTGGCATTACGTTAAACAGTGTTATGTCAAAGCTGGTGGAATTGTATAAAAAAGAGCAGAAGCTGACGACTACAAAAGACCTGTCGCAGCTTCTGGCTGAGCTGAAACCACGGCACTCCAAGGCTAAATCAAGTCACGGTATTCTTGTTAAAGGCGAAGAAGGGATTATGGTAAAACTGGCGCGCTGCTGCAATCCGATTCCGGGAGATCCGGTTATTGGCTATATTACGCGCGGTAGCGGTATTTCGGTCCATCGTATGGACTGTCCTAATGTGATGAGCAATAATCCTGATGAACAAATCCGTTTGATTGAGGTGGCTTGGGACATTGCAACCGATTCTCTATATAAGGTCAACATCGTTATTACAGCTGGCGACCGTACTGGTATGATGGCCGATATTATGATGGTTATGAGCGAATCAAAGTTAAATATTAATGCGCTGAATTGCCGCATAGATAAGCAAAAAATAGCGAACATAAGTATGGGTATCGACATCAGTAATCTGGAGCAACTTGACAATATTATGAGTAAAATCAAACGCATGAAGGGTGTATATAGTGTGGAAAGAATGATTTCCAACGGACAGGGAGGCTAAAGTGAGAGCAGTTGTGCAGCGTGTTGACAGTGCTGCCGTCGATGTAGACGGCCTAAAGATAGGGAGCGTGGGCAAGGGCCTTCTAGTGCTACTGGGGGTAGCCAAGGAGGACACAGATAAAGATTTAGAATATTTATTGAACAAGATTGTTGGCCTGCGTATTTTTGAAGACGCACAGGAAAAGATGAATCTTTCGGTGTCCGATGTTGGTGGAGAATTGCTAGTTGTTTCGCAGTTTACTTTATACGGTGATTGTAGAAAAGGCAAAAGACCATCGTTTGAC
>CAYVGQ010000152.1:0-1336 GCA_964450295.1 uncultured Phascolarctobacterium sp.
ACTTGCCGCATTAATAAAAACGTCCAGCAAAAAACTAATCGCTATTGCCCAAGGCCCGAAGGAACGGAGATATTCAGCTAGAGCGTTGACATTGCCACGGACAACAAGCTTCAAAGCCTTATCAAAAAAATCTTGCGCAAAAAAATGAATACAGCAAGCTAAAAGTAGCAAGAATATCATTGCTACTAGTTTAGTTAAGATATCAGGATCCCGATACCACTTAGTTTGATTC
Source organism: uncultured Phascolarctobacterium sp. (assembly GCA_964450295.1). Taxonomy (GTDB): domain Bacteria; phylum Bacillota; class Negativicutes; order Acidaminococcales; family Acidaminococcaceae; genus Phascolarctobacterium. The sequence continues at coordinate 233 of CAYVGQ010000152.1, forward strand.
TCCATTGAAACTCCTTCATAATTATCAAGAATAAAAAATACGCTGAAAACGTTCGTCGAACTGGCTACTCAGTGCTACTTCTATCTCATGCAGAGTTTGCTGATCCTGAAACGTTTTTTTCGCTAGATCCCGAGCTTCTATTAAAACATCTGTATCTTGCAGTATATCAGCAATATATAAATCAGGCAAGCCATGTTGACGTAGGCCAAATAGTTGGCCACTACCGCGCTGCTCCAAATCTTTTTCTGCCAGAAAAAAACCATCGTCACTGTCACGCAAGGCCTGCAAGCGTTCCAGTGTTTCCAAGTTATCGTTGTCTGTAAGCAATACGCAGTACGATTGATCACTGCCGCGCCCTACTCTTCCGCGTAGTTGATGCATCTGCGCCAATCCAAAACGATCGGCGTTTTCAATAATCATCAGAGTAGCATTTGGTACGTTAACGCCAACCTCAATTACAGTTGTAGTGATAAGCACCTTAATTTCCCCTGTGGCAAACTGCGTCATGATCTCTTCTTTTTGCTGATTTTTGAGTCTACCATGAAGCAACGCACAAGAAATATTCTCCAAAACTCCTGTCTTAAGCTCGTGGTAAACTTCCGTTGCTGAACGAGCATCCAAGCCTTCAGAATCATCTATAAGTGCACAGACAACATAGGCCTGATGCCCAGCCATAACCTGCCGCACCAAACCTTCGTAGACTGCATTGCGTTTTTCACCCGTATAGCACAAGGTTTCTATAGGTTTGCGCCCAACAGGCTTGCCTTGCATGATAGAAATATCCAAATCACCGTAAACAGTTAATGCCAATGTTCTAGGTATCGGCGTAGCAGTCATTACCAGAACGTCTGGAGCAAACTGTGCTTTATTAGACAATTTAGCGCGTTGCTCAACACCGAAGCGATGCTGTTCATCTGTTACAACAAGAGCAAGTCGCGAAAAAACGACATCTTCTTGAATCAAGGCATGGGTGCCAATGATACAATTGAGAACCCCCGTCTGCAGCTGGGACAAAATGGCTTTTCGCTCGCTCATTTTGGTGCTGCCGGTCAGCAGCCCCACAGAAAGACCCAGCTCAATCAAAAGGGGCAGCAGGCTTTGATA
>CAYVGQ010000152.1:1346-3636 GCA_964450295.1 uncultured Phascolarctobacterium sp.
CTTTTTCACACTGCCGGTCAAAAGCTCTACCCGCAGTCCCTGCTTGCCTAAATATTCCGACAAGGTTGCAAAATGCTGCTGTGCCAAGATTTCCGTTGGCACCATAATGCAACCTTGATAACCATTTTCCACCGTTTTGGCCAGTGCCAACGCCGAAACTACAGTTTTACCGGAGCCAACGTCACCCTGCAGTAGTCTATGCATAGGTTTGTCGTTCTGCATATCTAAAGAAATCTCCAGCCAAGCCTTACGCTGCGCTGACGTTAGTTTAAATGGCAGTATTTGCAGTACAGCCCGCACTTTTTCCCCATCCACGCTATGTTTGAGTCCCTGACGCACTTCCTTAGTACGATCACGGTAATATAATAATCCGCACTGCAGTAAAAACAATTCTTCAAAAACAAATCGTCTTTTTGCCTGAGCCAATTTAGTAAAATTATCGGGGAAATGAATGTTTTTTAAAGCCGTATAACGATCCAGTAGCTTTTTAAAATCAATTATTTTTTTCGACAGAGTTTCAGGCAGATATTGTTCGGCTTTAGTCAAAGCCTGTTTAACGGCTGTACGAAAACTTCTCTGTGAGAGTGATCCCGCTAAACTATAAACAGGCAAAATGCCTAGTCCTTTAGGATTACCCTCACTATCTGCTCTCTGCATAAAAGCCTCTGTAACAGCTTTAGTCGATTTTCCGGTTCTTACCTTTCCGATGACAATCAACTGCATTCCCGGTTTAAATTTACGCACCTGATAACGTTGAGCGGCAAATAGAAAGATTTCCGCATAACCACTGTCATCTTTAACCGTCACTACAGTATAACGCTGGCCTCGTCCGGAACGACGTTCGTTAATGCGAAAAATCTCTGCAGCAAATAACTGTTTTTCATTATTCGTAGTCAGTTCACTTATCTTCTTAACTTTAGAAAAATCAAGGTAACTGTCTGAACGCGGATAATGATTAAGCAGATCGCCAACTGTTTCTATATTCAACTTCTGGAAATCTAAAGCTTTTTTTATACCAATTCCTTTTAAACTGGTAATAGGCTCACGCCACCACATAAAACCACTGCCCATCTATAAAAATCGCTTGCTTTTAACCATAGTATATGGTATGATACTTTTGTTAAATTTGCAACTAATCTTGCTCGTATCACGTTAAGGAGGTGGGACTCATGGCATCCATTTGCGAAATCTGCGGTAAAGGTACTCTCGCTGGCAATAAAGTCAGCCATTCCAATAGACATACCAAACGTGCTTGGAAACCGAACATTCAACAAGTAAGGGCTATTGTTAACGAATCTGTAAAACGCGTTAACGTTTGCACTCGTTGCTTGCGTTCCGGTAAAATTACCCGCACTGTCTAATTATTGAAAACTGAAAAATAAACCAAATACCTTACGGTATTTGGTTTATTTTTATTTTACCTGTACACCGCATTCCGGACAAAACTTAACCAAAGAACTGATTTTAGTCTTACAGCTGGGGCAAAGAATAAACGCGCAAAATTCACGCAGTTTTTTTTCAAACAATTCGTAAAAAAGATTTACTTCTTTGTCCTGCGGCTTCCAATTATATACTTGAATCCGTTTTCCATGTGCATCAGCAAAAATCTGCGTAGTGTCTTCATCCATTGCCTGCGCTGAGAAGTGCATTATTTTTTTATCGTTGTGACATTCCAAAATGAAATTAGCTTCATCACGATTATCAACTGTCACGCCCATTTCGTTTACGGTAAGCAACAGAAGCTGCCAAGCATCCAAGTTATTTATTTCGTAAATACGGTTATCAAAGCAACCGCCGGCACCATCAATTCTCATCAGCCGACCTCCCTACACTAACTAATTATTGAATAAGAATATTATAACATAAAATAAACAGTATTCGCAGTACTTTAATCCAATAAATTTTAATAATTATGTGAAAAATCCCCGAACTATAAGGCTCGGGGATTTTATTTGCAATCTTATTATTTTGCGTAGTCGACAGCCCGTGTTTCACGGATAATAACGACCTTAATTTGACCGGGATATTCCATCTCAGATTCAATCTTTTTAGCAATATCGCGTGCCAGCAAAATAGATGTGGCATCGTCAATCTGGTCTGGTTTGACCATAATACGAATCTCGCGTCCCGCTTGGACAGCAAAACATTTTTCAACACCTTCAAAAGATTCAGAAATCTCTTCCAATCGAGTTAACCGTTTCAAATAGCTTTCCAAAGTTTCACGTCTTGCACCAGGTCTTGCGGCAGAAACAGCATCAGCTGCAGCCACTAGAACTGCTTCAACACTCTT
>CAYVGQ010000153.1:0-3631 GCA_964450295.1 uncultured Phascolarctobacterium sp.
CTGATATTATCTGCGTCCAATGCCAAATCTGCCGCAATCAGTTCGCACAAAGTTTCTGCTTGCATCGGTGGATAGCGGTTAAAGGGGAAATCTGCCAATTTCTCACTAACAGCCTGCTCTATCTGCCACGGCAGACCGCTATTACTTTCGTTAGCATTAACAATAATATTGGCTGCAACATGTTCGACAGCATATTCTTCTATTTCGTCCAAACCTGTTCTGGCATTAAATCTGGCCATATTTTCACCTCTTTTCCATACGCACACGGATAGCGTTGGCATGTGCCTGCAAACCTTCAGCCTCAGCCATTTTTATAACGTCGCTGCCCACCGCAGTTAAAGCTGTCTGCGTATAGGCAATAATACTTGTTTTCTTCATAAATGTTTCCACATTCAGCACCGAATAAAAACGGGCCGTACCTCCGGTCGGCAGAATATGATTAGGCCCCGCATAATAATCGCCAAGAGGTTCGGGGGAGTAAGCACCCAAAAAAATTGCTCCCGCATTACGCAAATAAGGCAACAGAGCAAAAGGTTCCTTAGTCATGACTTCCAGATGCTCAGGTGCCGACAGATTGGCCATCTCGATTACGGTTTCCATATCAGCAGCAATGATAATCTGACCATGATTAGCCAACGAAGCTGCCGCTATCTCCTGCCGGGGCAAAGCTGCTAGCTGTTTTTCCAGTTCAGTAGCCACAGCATGAGCTAAAATTTCACTGTTGGTTACCAAAATAGAGCTGGCAAGCGGATCATGTTCGGCTTGACTTAGGAGATCAGCTGCCAGATACTGCGGATCAGCGCTGCTATCAGCAATGATCAAGATTTCGCTTGGACCAGCCAACATGTCTATATCACAGTGACCATACACAGCTTTTTTTGCCAAAGTGACAAAAATATTGCCCGGCCCGGTAATTTTTTCAACCTTCGGCACTGTAGCCGTACCAAAAGCCAAAGCCGCTACAGCCTGAGCTCCACCCATTTTATAAATTTCCCGCACACCAATTAATTCGGCAGTAACCAGTACATAAGGATTAACTTTACCGTCGCGTCCCGGCGGCACTGCCATCACAATTCTAGGTACACCAGCTACTTTCGCCGGCACAGCATTCATTATTACAGAGGAAGGATAAGCTGCTGTTCCTCCCGGCACATAGATACCAACCGAGTCTACCGGCGTTACTTTCTGCCCCAGCATGGCTCCGTTGTCACGATTCGTCAGCCATGATTTTGGCATTTGTTCTTCGTGGAACCGGCGCACATTAGCTATGGCTCGCTTAAGAGCCGCCACAACCTCCTGATCAACAACTACCCGTGCCTCCCGAAACTCTTCCTCACTCACGCGAATAGTAGTTGCCGTCAGACCGGCTTTATCAATTAAATTCGTATAGTGCAGCAGTTTATCGTCACCGTCTCGTCTCACATCAGCAACAATTTTCTCAACGACCTGCGCCGCAGAAAGCGGCGCTCCAAACATAGCGTTTACGCCCGCCTGAACTCCCGGCGACAGTTCACATTCGTCAAAAGCCTTTTTATGCATGAGTGTCGCTATCTCAGCCGCACTCATTGCTCTTGCATCAGTCACCTGCATTGTTCTTCCTCCTTCAGCACTTTACGTAAATCACGGACAAGTTTGTCAAGCCGTTCAAATTTTAATTTAAAACTAACTCTGTTAGCAATCAATCGTGCTGTCGCGGTATAGATAGAAGCAACTTCTATCAGCTTGTTTTCTTTTAGGGTTCGCCCTGTTTCCACAATATCGACAATCAATTCCGAAAGACCGACCATCGGCCCGAGTTCAATGGATCCATTTAACTTGATAATCTCTGTCTGAATCCCTAGCCCACGAAAATATTCTTGAGCACAATTAGGGTATTTTGTCGCAACCCTCAGATGCGCGTAGTCGGTCAACTTCGGTCGCTGCATTTGTTCCGGTACAGCCAACATCAGGCGGCAACGTCCATATTGAAGATCCAGTAATTCATACACGTCCTTGCTTTCCTCCAACAATACGTCCTTGCCAATAATCCCGATATCGGCAGCGCCATATTCCACATAGGTAGGCAAATCAACAGTTTTAGTAATAATAAAACGTACTCTGCTTGCTTCATTGCTGATTACGAGCTTACGTGAATCTTCGGTTACATTATCAGCGCTATAGCCTACTTTAGCCAGTAAATCTACTGACTTTTTAAATAACTTGCCCTTCGGCAGAGCTACGGTAATATAATCCATTTCGCACTTCCTTTATTAATCGTCTATATACAGCAGATTCTTGCAGGCATTGGCAAGTTGCGCGTCGACTGCTTCCTCCCTGCTCAGCGGTTCCGTCGCCAACTTTACTGTTTTACCGCTACCCCGCAGACGCATAGCCGTACTAATTGCAAGCGGCAGAGCTCCTGCCGGCCAAGCTACCAAAACATCCCAGTTGGTAATGTTGTTCAGTTGCCCACGCCGACTTAAAATCAAAAGGATACGATCAACGCCAATCGCAAAACCGGTAGCAGGACAGGATCTGCCAAATTTTTTCATCATAGTATCATAGCGTCCCCCACCAATAATGGGAAAACCCATATCCTTGGCATAACCTTCAAAAAGCATGCCGGTATAATAATCAAAATCACGTAAAAGTCCTAAGTCAAAACGCAAATAAGCAGCCACGCCATAGGCCTCTGCTAAGGCATAAATACGACGCAAATCGCCGACAGCCTTAGCACTTTTTGCGTTAAGTTCGCATTTTTCTACCTGTTCTAAAAGCTCAGCCCCACCGTGCAGGAAAGGCAGTTCTTTAAAAAGAACTTTTTGTGCCGCAGACATTCTGCTGTCCTCAACAAGAGCCTCCAGCCGCACTACATCATGTTCAATCAAACAACGTTTCAGTGCCTGCGCCTGCTCTGGAGCAACCTCTGCAGCCTCAATCAAGCCATTGATAAAATCTATCTGGCCTACACTGATCACAAAATCACTGAGTCCGGCCGCTTGCAACGAAGCCACTGCTAAAGCCAGCATCTCGGCATCAGCCGTGGGACCGGCCGCACCCATCAGTTCAACCCCGGCCTGCCCAAACTCACACTGCCTTCCTGCCTGTGTTTCCTCATAACGAAACAGTTTCGCCAGATAAAAAAGCCGTTTAACAACCGGTCCTGCGTTTAGACGCGTCGCCACTAAGCGTGCCAGAGGCGTAGTCATATCCGAACGCAACAGCAGGATATTATTGTGGCGGTCAAAAAATTTAAAACTGCTGTCCGAGGTTTGCCCCGCAGCAGCAAAAGTATCGAAATATTCAAAAGTCGGAGTCACAACTTCATCATAGCCCCAAGCCATAAAGGTAGTCGCTATCTTATTTTCAATAATGCGTCTGGCGCCCGCCTCTCCCGGAAGTATATCCCTGGTTCCGTAGGGGACTTGTAAGACTTTATTGTTCTGCATCTTCTTTTTCTTCCTTTTTTAATACAGGCATCACAGAATTATAACCGTCGGCTCCATAGACCAAACAGCGTTTAACTCGCGAGATTGTTGCGGTGCTAGCGCCTGTTTTTTCTACTATTTCTTCATAAATACAACCGGCATCCAGCATCTTGGCAACCTCCAGTCGCTGTGCCATCGATTTCAGTTCGCTGATAGTACAGATA
>CAYVGQ010000154.1:0-1080 GCA_964450295.1 uncultured Phascolarctobacterium sp.
CCCATTTCAGGCCATAGTAAGGATAGGGCTGATGCATATCAAGAGTTTTTGTGACCAAAAGCATTTTGTCCTGACGTCCTGCTTCCAAAAGCCGGAGTGTTTCTTTATAAAGCACATCATTATGGTACCCCCAGCCGCTGGCGCCGCTGTAACCTAGCTTCTGCAAATATTCTCTGGCATAATATTCCTGCATACCAAACTGCTCCGGATACTCCCTCACCTCGTTGCTATAATACTGACTGGACGCATTCATAAAAATTCCCCGCCAGCCCGCAGCCTGCACAGAACGAAACAACGACCCCTGCTGCTCGCCCTTAATGTCTTCATCATAAATAAGATGAGAACGGAAAGTGGCATTAAGGCCCTGCGTCGTTGGTATAGCCGAAGAATAATAGTTATCCATGCGCGGATATTTCAATAACAAACTGTCCAAGAAAGGAGTAGTTTCCTTAGGAATTGCAGGATTATAAAAGCCAATATAATCACGATGCACCGACTCCAAAACCAACAAAACAATCTTGTCATACTGTGCCGGCGGTAGCTGCGGTTGCTCATCTGAACGCAGAACCCCCAGCTCTTTTAATACAAGTTCATCTTTCGCTGTCAGCGACCGTTGCTCGATATGTTTGCGGCGCGCTATCTTATCTGTATCAAACAACATTTTGCTGACAAAATTAATATTTACAGGCGTCGTTAACAGATTACGGTAATTGCCGCGCACCATTTCACTGGTTTCATCTCCCCAGACAGAAACATACTCTGTCAAAATATATTTATTAACCTGCACCATGGACCAGTAAGAAAGATTGAGCGCCAGAAAAAAGACCGCCGCGCACAACAGCGACCACACAAAATTAGGTTTCCTTTTTTGAGGTTTAGTGACGCGAAACAAGAGCAAAACAATCAGTATCGCACCGCCAATGCCACCTAGCTGCGTAGCGGTCATCCCTGAAAGCACACCCCGGACAGCATAGATATTAAAGTTTTTAAACAACACACTTTCGACATGCATCGACGTCTGCCAAAAATAAAAGGCATCAAAAATCAGCGTTAAAGCAGAAAAAAAATAACACCCAAAAT
>CAYVGQ010000154.1:1099-3529 GCA_964450295.1 uncultured Phascolarctobacterium sp.
CAGCAGCGGTGAAGGCTGCTTGTGGTAACACATCGCCGCTAAAAGTACCAGCATTATATTGTTATTCAATCCGGTAAGCACTGCAAAAACAGTTAGGAACCCTTTGTCCAAGCTAAGTTGATTAATCATAAATACGGCGATCAAAAGATAAAGACCGCCAATGACCACCACGGGAAAGTAACGCCTGCTTCTATCCGCAAGACGATTACGCCGGAAATACAATAAGCCCGCCACACCAGCCAAAAGCAGGTCTCGCAGGCAATTGTTAACAACCGTCATCCACCATTCATCTTCCGGAAACGGCACAATTTCTATATAAAATTGACGCGCTAAAAATGCTTCCGCCACAAAAACCAGCAGCAACAGCATAACTATGATTCCGCGCTTATACATACTTTCACATCCGCTTACTTAAGCTAAAAAATTAACCGGCACAGGATGCAGTTCAATCTGTAGCGGTGCCGAAGTTATTGCATCACCGTCAAGCTCCGCCGCAAAATTATCAACATTACAGCGTATTTCTGCTTTCCGCACTTTTTTTATAAGAATAGTTTGATCTAAAGGTAGTGCTTCCATGGCGATAACCGCCGCATAGCGCATAAAATCAGCTCTGGTAGCTCCTGTAAACATAGCCACATAGAGTTTAGGCACAGTTAACGCTGCACCGTTAAACAAACTATAACGCCCTGCATAATAGCGGCTCTTGCCTATAATTACAGACGAAGCCTCGTACCACTTTTCTTCATCATCTAAGCGCACCTGAAATTTATACTGCCAGTTGCTATAAACAAATTCTTTGCGCATCAATTCTGTACCTTGCCAGACGTAAGCCAGTTTAGACAGTAGCTTCTTTTCAAGTTCTGAAACATTGTCAACAACTAAAGAATCAAAACCTATCCCTGCCACCGTTAAAAAAATATGATCGTTAGCTTTACCAAGCCAAACTTTTTTGACAATACCTTTGGCGACACGTTTAACCCACTTAGTCGGATCATTGGTAAGCAGCAACTCTTTGGCCACCAAATTAACTGTTCCTGCCGGAAAAACACTGACATAGGGCATGCACTGCTGTTGTTTGGAAAGAAGATCAATCATATAGCGCAGCGTGCCATCGCCGCCGGCAATTATTACCCAATCATAATTTTCGCGACAAATACGCGCTGCAAGATTTTCGATCTCATCAAATGACTTAATCTCCACGATCTCCAGACTTTTAGGGTCAACAATCTGCTTCAGTCTTTTTTGCACTTCATTAACTCTGGCCAGCATACTTGCAAACAGTTGCTTACCCGAATTTCGGTTATAGACAATTACCACTTTTTGAAAAGTTGCAATGTCGACACGTTTCGGCATATCACAATCTCCTCATTACACATTTACAAGATTATTAGTTATTCTTGCATATCGACAGTTTTAAAAATAGTCATCCAAAAATCCAACGCCTGCGTGCCAAGTAATTCCAGACAACGACTATACCGCTGGCTATAATTTTAGCAAACATTGGCCGTAAAAATAACATTCCTACAAAAATATACATCAAAAGCAGGTTAAAAGCAAGTCCCATCACACTAACTACAAAAACCAACGACAGCTCTTTACTTCTACCATAACGGACACCGCTAGTAAAAACTAAAATATTGCCCAGGAAATAATGATATAAAGTAGCAAGAGCAAATGCCATTGCCGTCGCCAATAGATACCCAATACCCATACCGCGATTAAAGCCGTAAAAAAATACCCATTCGACCAAAGCTGCCGTACCGCCGACAAACAAATATAAAATTATCTTAATCCACTCTTTGTCGCCATAATCGACACCGAATAATATTTTTTTTGACATTAAAAAACTCCATTAAATTTATTTTATTTAATCATTACATTAATTTTTATATTATCAAATTCTATTTTCAACTTAATCGTTATCAATGCAGTTGATAAAAATCCAATTAACAGATTATTTCTATATGTTTACCATAAATTATTATACATAAAATTTACTTCATTCAAAATAGACGTGGTCTGTCAAAAAACATCTTCCCCAGTATCATTCTCCTTGAAAGGTTAATCCCAAATATTTTTTGCAATAGAATTTCTTAACATATTTTTCTGTTCAACAAAATAACTATCCCTTCTCATGTATGTTATGTCCATTCTCCAAACTTAAATAAGTTATTCCTAACAATCCCCAAAATAATTTATTTCCATATTTAAATAAAAATCCCACATCAACTAATCCATGTATATTAAATGCTAAAAGTGCCCATAGCATAGCATAAAGCAAAACATTCTTTTTATTCTGTATAAATCGTTTTAGCAAAAATATAAATAGACCCAAATTCATTCCCCAAAAGCCTATGCTACCAATAATACCCGTCTCTGATAATATTTGCAAATGTACATTATGTGCAATATTTAAATCACGCTCTCTTG
>CAYVGQ010000155.1:0-741 GCA_964450295.1 uncultured Phascolarctobacterium sp.
TTTGCCTTCTAATGAAGGGCGTGGCTATGTTTTACGCCGCATTTTACGTCGGGCTGTACGTCATGGGTGGCTTATTGGTATTGATAAAATGTTTTTGGCCGGGGCTGTTGATGTTGTTATAAAAATGTACGGCCAAATTTATCCACATCTGGTAGAAAAGCGCGATTATGTTCAAAAAATCATCGAAATGGAAGAAACAAGTTTTCTGCGGACTTTGCACCAGGGTTGCGAGTTACTAAGTGAAGAAATAGACAAGTTGAAAGATGCCGGTAAAATTGTTCTTGAAGGTGCAACCGCTTTCAAACTTAACGATACCTTTGGGTTCCCCTGGGAACTTACGGCAGAAATTTTGGAAGAAAAAGGTATGACTATGGATAAAGAGGGGTTTGATTCTGCTTTAGAAGTTCAGCGAAAAATGGCGCGTGAAGCTCGTGATGACAAAGCAGGGCGCCCGGTCATTTATAATACAAGCGGCATTGACAGCACGGCCTTAAAGGTTGATGAGACGGCCAATAAGGGTGAAATTGTCCTGTTATATCCTGCTAATGATGCGCAGCCTATCGATAGTGCCGAAGAAGGTAAAGATGTTGCTGTTATTTTAGATATTACAGCATTTCATGCTGAAGGCGGTGGACAATTAGGTGACCTGGGAAGAATTACTACTGCTACAGGTGTAATTGAGGTTGTAAATACTCAAAAACTGCCTGACGGCGCAACTATTCAGATAGGGCACATTATGAA
>CAYVGQ010000155.1:751-3481 GCA_964450295.1 uncultured Phascolarctobacterium sp.
CGATGAGGTAACTTATACGGTTAATAGCCGTCGCAAGAACGATATTGCTCGCAATCACACGGCAACCCATCTGTTGCACGCTGCCCTAAAGTCTGTTTTGGGTAGCCACGTCAATCAGGCTGGCAGTTATGTTGGCCCTGATCGTCTACGTTTCGATTTTTCGCATTTCTCACCGGTGACGGCAGAGGAACTGCGTCGAGTAGAAGCTATTGTTAATGAAGAAATTCTGGCAGCTAAAGATATTGTTATCGAGGAGCTTCCTATCGAAGAAGCTAAAAAACGCGGTGCTACGGCTTTGTTCGGTGAGAGATACGGAAAAATAGTGCGTGTAGTTACTGTCTCTGATTTTTCAATGGAATTTTGTGGCGGTGTACATGTTTGCAATACGGCGCAGATTGGTATGTTCAAAATTATCTCTGAATCTAGTACGGGTGCTGGTGTGCGCCGTATCGAGGCTGTTACAGGACACGGCGCTGTAACACATGTTAATGAAATGGAAGAGATGCTTCAAGGCTTGGCCGCAAGCTTGAAATGTCGTATAGCAGATATTCCCTCGCGCTTTACTGCCTTGCAGTGTGAACTAAAAGCTGTTGAGCAGAAGTCAGCAGAATTATTTGATAAGATAGCAAAAGCGCAGGTGAGTGATATTGACAGCCGGATCCGTGAAATCAAAGGCGTTAAGGCCTTGGTAGAGCAGGTAGGCGCAGATAATATAGAAGCTATGCGTAGTTTGGGAGACCAAATGCGTGATAAAGTTGGTGGCGTGGTTGTCTTGGCTTCTGTTTTTGATGATGGTAAAATCAGCATTTTGACTATGGCGACTAAAGACGCTGTAACAAAAGGCATCCATGCGGGGAATATTGTAAAAGAAGTCGCGCGTATTTGTGGCGGTGGCGGTGGAGGCCGTCCTGATATGGCTCAAGCTGGCGGCAAAGACGTTGCCAAATTAGGCGACGCCCTTAAAGTTGCCTGGCAGGTTATTGAAAGTCAAATAAAATAATATAAATATAAAAAGACCGGGGTTGCAGTGTACCTAAGATGTTAGGCAAGAATAACATGTGAAGGTGTACTTCAGTTTGCTCGGTCTTTTTTATACAAATTCATAGTTAGTTGGTGTTTTTTTATGTTAATGTATGCTACAATAACAATATATATGTAATATATTGTTATTGTACTAGATGACTTTGTTTTAAGGAGGGATCAACGATGGCTCAAATATCACAAGAAACAATGATGTTTAAACGCGGTAATGAAAATAAAAATGTATCACAGGTTATCAGCGAAGTATGTAAGGCACTGGAGGAGAAGGGCTATAATCCTATCGACCAACTAGTAGGCTATTTGCTTAGCGGAGATCCTACATATATTACTAGTCATGATGATGCCCGCACTAAATTGCGTCGATTTGAGCGCTACGAATTGCTGGAGGAACTTGTAGTTAAGTATTTAGAAAAAAATAAAAAATAAAACTGGGAGAGTTGCTTACATGAGAAGTATGTCTCTGGATGTTGGCACGCGGACAATTGGCGTGGCGACCAGCGATTTGCTAAGAATGATCGCCAATGGTGTGGAAACTATTCGCCGCACTACCGAAGAACGTGATTTGCAACGTATTGGTGAGTTGGTTAACGAATATGAAGTAGACACGATTGTGGTAGGTTATCCTAAAAATATGAACGGCAGTGTAGGCGAACGTGCACAAAGTTGCGAGGCTTTTTCCAGGGTGATCGGCGAAAGATTCCCACAGTTAAAGATTGTTTTATGGGATGAGCGTCTTTCGACAGTTGCGGCTGAAAAGGTTTTGATAGATGCGGATTTGCGTCGTAGCAAGCGTAAAAAAGTCATTGATATGATGGCTGCTGTTGTTATCCTGCAAAATTATTTGGATAGCGTGCAACATAAAAGGACGGAATAAAGTATGGCTAAGAAAATATTTGTTGGCTTTGCAGCCTTGGTTTTGCTTGCTTTGGTACTTCTGTTTCAATTTGGCGGTCGTGCCGCGGAAGAATTAACAAAAAAACTTTTGACCGAGCAAACTGTTCTTCAGGGAACGATAAAAGCTGAAACAATCCAAGCAAATTGGTTCGGTGATGTTATTTTCAAAAACGTCCTCTGGACAGGCCCTGATGGGAAAATTATTGCTGAAGTGCCACAAGCTACCGTAGCGGTCAATCTGTTCGATGCCCTACTAAAAGGAGGTACGGGGGCTTCTGTCGGTGATTTAGTAGTTGATCAACCAATTTTTTTGCTTGATTATAACAAAAAAGACGGTTTGAAGATTCTAAACTATGTTAATTTTCAGTTAGATGAAATCAACGATGGTAATCTTCTGACTGTAAAAAAGACTGGAACAGCAACTCAATTTCGTGGATTGATGGAAATCAAGGATGCCAAGGTTAAGCTACTACTGGAAGGGCAACCTTTAGATTTTGACAAGGTGCAGTTGCAAGCTAATTTTAAGCAGTATCCTAAAATAAAATATGGCTTGCGTATTAAAGACGGTAAAAGCGATATTATAGCCGATATCCAAATGGACGGAACTACTGCCTCTGTTACGTCTGAAATAAAGAATCTACCATTGCAAAATCTTATGGGAATCATGCCTAAGGCTGCCGAGGTGGTTGTTAATGAAGGCATCTTGTCGGATGCGAAAATTAGAGCGGATAAAAGTAGTGGCGAATGGACTTTAAATATTGACGGTACTATTGATGGATTGCAAGGTAGTTTGAT
>CAYVGQ010000156.1:0-3081 GCA_964450295.1 uncultured Phascolarctobacterium sp.
GCGACGCTTTAGTGAACAGCGCCGGTTCCTTCGGTACATCCACATTAAACTCCATCGCATGATCACGGTAATTAAATCCTGCGCAAATAATCTGTTTCGGTACACAGGGTGCCAAAAGTTTTGCGCCCTCCAGAGGAAAAACGTCTTCCGTAACGCGCCAATATGTATCCAAACTGCCTTCCACGGCACGAATGACATCGCCATCAATAAAACCAATACGAGCACGGTCTTGCTCTTCAAAACGTACGCATCTCATAATTTAACGCCTCATCTTTCTCATTTTACGCTCTTTAAAATATACGAGTTCCAGTTCTGCTGCCTCTGCTAAAATTAGTGCCTCTTGCAAACGTCGCCCCACATGCTCAGCATAATGTGCATCGCTGCCGAGCACGGCATAACGTCCGCCCAATTCCGCGTAACGTTTATATAAAGTCAAAAGTGCCTCTGCCGATTTGGGATTATCCAAACGACGTGTGTTAATCTCCAAAGGCTTTTCTTTTTCAATCAGCAACCGAAAAACTTGATCAAAAAGTTCCGGTGCTTCGTCAAGCACAAATTCCTGATCCAAAAAAGGCATATAACGGCACATATAATCTATGTGGGCAAAAGCATCAAAGTTATCATGCAGCTGTAAATTCGCCAACGTGTCTGTCAAAAATTCCCTTACTGCTTCCACTTTCGTCAAACCTGCGTAACAGCGTTCTTCGTATAAATCACGCCCATTTACGCAATGCATGGAGGCAAGTACGTAGTCAAAAGGATATGCAGCCGCCAGCCGCTCGTCTGCCGCCGCAGTATGTTTCTGCATCCCAATTTCAATACCCAGTAACAACTGCTCACCACGATAAGGGCCAAAACGCTTAAAATAATCATCTACGTCAAATAAAAATTCTTTTGGATTAGTAGGATAATCTTCATCCCAATGCTCGGTGATAACAATGCCGATATTCTGCCGCGCAGCCGCTGCTGTGGCTTCAGCAATCTTCATATGACTATCACAGGAATAATCACAGTGCATATGGGTATCAAAAATCATATTTATGCCTTCCTTTCGTAGTTTATATTGTATCAAATAGGTTTTAAAAAGCAACTGCTTGAAGCTTTGAAAACCTACTTTTACAATATTAAATTTAAGGTAACTGTAAAATCTCCGTTTATGGGAGCCGACTTTTTTGATGATAACTTAAATATTACCCGCCCAAACAAAAACCCTTCTGCTCGAGCAGAAGGGTAACAGTATTAAACATTAAAGCGAAACTCGACTACGTCGCCGTCCTGCATCACATAGTCCTTGCCTTCCAAACGCACCAGTCCTTTATCACGAGCAGCGGCTTTACTGCCGCAGGCAACCAGATCTTCATAAGAAACAATTTCAGCCCTGATAAAACCGCGTTCAAAATCAGTATGGATTTTACCTGCCGCCTGAGGCGCTTTCGTGCCGCGTACAATGGTCCAAGCCCGAGCTTCAATCTCGCCGGCAGTAAGATAAGTCATTAGTCCCAGCAGCTTAAAACCGGCTTTAACCAGACGATCTAACCCGGCCTCGCTCAAGCCTGCCATTGCCAAAAATTCCTTGGCTTCTTCTTCGGGCAGTTCGGCAATTTCTGATTCCATTTTTGCGGAAACAGTAACAACTTCAGCATCTTCCTCCGCAGCATATTTAGTTACTGCTTGTACATGCGGATTGGCGGAAGCATCCGCA
Source organism: uncultured Phascolarctobacterium sp. (assembly GCA_964450295.1). Lineage (GTDB taxonomy): Bacteria > Bacillota > Negativicutes > Acidaminococcales > Acidaminococcaceae > Phascolarctobacterium. The sequence goes on from CAYVGQ010000156.1 coordinate 1,703, forward strand.
ACTTCTTCTTCGCTGACATTAGCTACATATAAAACAGGCTTCATCGTCAGAAGATGCAGCTCCGGTAAAAATTCCAGTTCGTCCTCAGTCAGTCCCAAACGGCGGGCCGGTATAGCTTCGCCAAGTCCGGCATAAACCTTATCCAAGACAGCCTTTTCAACAGGAACTTTTTTATCACCTGTTTTCAGCAGTTTGACTACGCGTTCCTGACGCTTTTCGACTGTCTCCATATCGGCAAGGCACAACTCAGTATTTATAATCTCAATATCGCGTAAAGGATCAATACTGCCTTCTACGTGAGTGATATTTCCGTCTTCAAAACAGCGGACGACTTGGGCAACCGCGTCAACTTCACGAATATGAGCCAAAAATTTATTGCCTAAGCCTTCGCCCTTGGAGGCCCCTTTAACCAGACCGGCAATATCGACAAAACGCATTGCAGCCGGTACGATTTTTTTGGCCTTCACCATATCGCTTAACACCTTCAACCGCTGATCGGGTACATCGACGACACCCACGTTCGGCTCTATCGTACAGAAAGGGTAGTTGGCAGCCTCTGCTCCGGCTTTTGTAATAGCATTGAACAGGGTACTCTTGCCTACGTTAGGCAAACCGACGATCCCTACTTCTAAATTAGTGCTCACTTTGATCGCTCCTCATCCTCTTAGTAATACTTTATTTTACCGCAAAGACTGTTTTTATGCAATCTTCCTTAGCAGAGAAATTAGTTGACCTTCCCGTCCAAAATTAAAATAATACTCGTACAAAGCCTGCTTTATTTACCGGCAAACACTTACACCGATTTAGCTTTTTCTATCTTTTTTTGCCTTGTTTCATGCTATAATAATAATATATTTTAACTTTTAGTACTATACTCAAACAGATGTCTGCATTCCGGATGAAACAGTAATAACCGTAATTTTTGAATACCAAAGGAGTCTGCAATGAATAAAAAACTTTTACTGATTCTAGCCGTACTAATCGCGGCAGCCGCAGTTTTATGGTTTATCTTAAAACCGGTCGGAACTACCGGCGCACAGCTTACATTATATGGCAATGTCGATATCCGTCAGTTTGACCTAGGCTTTCAGGTGCCGGGACAGGTAACTAAAATGTATTTTGAAGAGGGCGACAGTATTAAGCAGGGCAGTTTGATTGCCGAAATCGACGCTGCTGATTACAAGCTGCAGGAAGCAAAGGCAGAAAACGAAGTCGCCAAAGCGTCCGCAGCAATGGTACAAGCTAAATCCGTTTACGATAAATATATTGCACTTTATAGTAACGGCGCAATCTCCAAGCTGGATTTTGAAAGTGCAGAAAATAATTTTAACGAACTACAATCTGCCTATAATGCTTCCGTAACAGCTAAAGAGATTTTA
>CAYVGQ010000156.1:3091-3415 GCA_964450295.1 uncultured Phascolarctobacterium sp.
CAAGGCAAAGCGATTATTCTCGGCTCTACGCTCTGGAAGAAGGTGTAGTTACTGCGCGTTTGGCAGAACCCGGCACAATCGTTCAAAAAGGTACCGCTATCTATACCTTATCCAAGCCTCGCCCGATCTGGGTTAGGGCTTATGTCAGCGAAACTGATTTGGGCAATATTTATGAAGATATGCCGGCTAAAATAATCACCGACAGTACCGATCCTAACACAGGAGCCAAACGAAATTATGAAGGACATATCGGTTACATTTCACCTGTCAGTGAATTTACTCCTAAAACTGTACAAACAACCGATTTGCGTACGGATCTTGTTT
>CAYVGQ010000157.1:0-3411 GCA_964450295.1 uncultured Phascolarctobacterium sp.
AAAAAAGAACGAAATAGGGATAATTTGATAAAGTGTCAAACAGACCCTGTTTTCAAAATGAAAACTTTTGTAAGAAAGAAAATTTCTTGCGCAGTAAAGCGAAACGGAAAATACAAATGCAAGTCATTCGAGGAGTTGGTAGGTTGTTCATATGCCCATTTTGCAGAATACCTAAAATCGAAATTCAAAGAAGGTATGTCATTTGAGAATTACGGCGAGTGGCAGATAGACCATATAATACCATTAGTTACTGCTAATACTGTAGAAACTATCCCCCCGGCATTACTGGATAGGATGGAAGTAATTCAACTTACCAGTTATACAGAGGACGAAAAAGTTAAGATTGCCGAGCTACACTTACTGCCTAAAGAACGTCAGGCTCATGGCTTGACAGCAAAAACTTTGAGTGTTACAGAACCTGCATTGCGGCATGTTATACGCGATTATACCCGGGAAGCAGGCGTGCGTAATCTGGAACGTAAAATTGCGGCCATTTGTCGAAAAACAGCTCATCGCATTGTTACAAAGCAAGTCAAAACAGCTAAAGTTACGGAAAAAAACCTAAAGAAATATTTAGGACCGGTAATTTTCCTTGAAAGCGATTTGACTGCAAGGGCAGAAATCGGTATCTGTACCGGCTTGGCTTGGACCAGCGTAGGTGGCGAACTTCTGAAAGTAGAGGTTTTGGCGACGAACGGTAAGGGCGGACTTGTACTTACGGGACAATTAGGCGATGTTATGAAGGAATCTGCACAGGCAGGTTACACATATATGCGTTCGCGGGCGCAAGAATTGCATCTGGATGAAAAATTTTATGAAACTACCGATATCCATATTCATTTGCCGGAGGGCGCCATTCCTAAGGACGGACCTTCGGCGGGAATTACTATGGTAACGGCAATGGTTTCGGCACTTACTAAAAGGCGAGTCAAAGCGGGTATTGCGATGACGGGTGAAATAACTTTGTCCGGGAGGGTGCTGCCTGTAGGCGGGATCAAAGAAAAAATGCTAGCGGCGCACCGTTATGGAGTCAAAACAATTTTGCTGCCGGAACAGAACTTACAGGACTTGGAAGAATTGCCGACTAATGTACGCGCGAGCATAAAATTTATTCCTGTTAACCATATGGATCAGGTATTACAGTTAGCTTTGGAGGAAGAAAATGGCTAAAGGCATTTGGGATATTATCCATGCAGAGTACATAACATCTGCAGTTCGTGCAGATCAGTATCCTGCGCCGTCCCTTGTTGAAGCGGCTTTTATTGGTCGTTCTAATGTTGGCAAATCTTCACTAATTAATTCTTTGTGCCGACGTAATGGACTGGCGCGAGTCAGCTCGACTCCGGGCAAAACACAAACCATCAATTTTTATGGCTTACAGGCCAAACGTACTAATGAAGGTCTGGAAGAACGTGCTGATTTTTATTTGGTGGATTTGCCAGGCTATGGTTTTGCAAAAACTGCCAAAACGAATAAAGATAAGTGGTCCGGGTTTATCAGTAAGTATTTATCCGGCTCAGATAATCTCGGACTGGTCTGTCAGTTGATCGATATTAGGCATAAACCGCTTGACAGTGATATAGAAAGCTATCACTGGCTATTGGAATGTGGCTTGAAGGTACAGGTAATTTTGACTAAATCCGATAAACTTTCTAAAAATACGGCGATGGCTCAAAAAGCTTTATTCAAACGTGAACTGGGGCTGGATGATAGCAGAATCATGACCTATTCTGTAACGCAGGGAACAATGCGTAGTGAACTGATTAATCGCATTATGACGACCCTGGAAGGACATTATTAAGCGGTGCAGTTATGTTGAATCGTTTACTCCTGTTTATTATGGCGACTTGTTTGGGAACCTTATTGCTAAAAATGCAACTGCCGATACCCTATCTTTTGGGCGGCATCATGGGGGCACTGGGTTACAAACTGATGGGGCCGGCTGTTACTTGGCCTAAAAAATGGCGTGAAGCAGGACTTTTGGTAGCTGGATACGGTATCGGCCGTAATTTTACAATTGATACCTGGAACCATATGATGCAGCAGACATTTGGAATATTGGAAGCAACATTGATTGCTGTGGCTGTTTCTGTTCTTATTGCTTGGTGGACGGCAAGGCATACTTCTGCTAATTTAATTAGTTGTGTTATGGGGATTATGCCCGGCGGTTTGACACAGATGATGCTGATGTCGGAGGAAGACTCGCGAACCGATGCCAATGTGGTGGTTGTGATGCAGACTTTGCGTCTAGTCAGCGTGATTGTGGCGGTACCTTTTTTGGTTGTTCATGGATTAGGGGCACAGGTATTGCAGGGAAATGTCGCAGTGCAACAAAGCAGTGGCATTAACTGGCTTATTTTGCTGCCTCTATCTTGTTTAGGAGCATTTGTAGCAACTAAGCTTAATATACCGACTCCACGCTTATTGGGACCTATCTTCGCCGCAGCGGCTGCTTCTTATTTTATAGGAGATTTGCAGGCGGTTCCAGGTCTTTTAATGCTGGCGGCTCAGGTAAGTATCGGCCTTTATATGGGGATGATGCTCGAACCTCAAAAACTTGCGGCGACCAAAGAATTAATGCCGTATATTTTTGGTGGGATTATTCTTTTGATTGGTGTCAGCGTTATTGTCGCTTGGTTGCTTGCTGAACGCTATGCTTTTTCCCTCGTTACTGCCTTTTTAGCGATGGCTCCCGGAGGTATCGCTGAAATGTGTTTAGCGGGTATGAGTATGGGGGAAGATGTATCGATTATTTTGACTTACCAACTTGTGCGATTGCTGTTTTTAAATATTTGTGTGCCGTTAGGAATTACTCTGTATTTTAAAAAAAATGAAAATTAAAAGCACCCTCTCTTATTGACTGTATAATAAAAGAGGGTGCTTTTTGATCTTAATAAACATATAAAAATATTATTAAAAAGACTTGATAAGAGAACTAGTAATAAATATAATTAAGATATCAAATGAATATTGTCGCTAAAGGTGCTCTACGGAGCTTAATAGAGAAGTCGGTGCAATTCCGACGCGGTCCCGCCGCTGTAACGAGGAGCGAACTTCAACATACCACTGGAACAAACCGGGAAGGTGAAGCAAGCTATGAATCGGAGTCAGAAGAACTGCCTTAGCTACATCGCTGATTGACCTGCGAGAGACGGGGAAGAGATGTTGCATAGTTCGTGTTTTAGGTAAATATGTAATGCGAATCTTTTGCTATAAATTTCTGACCGTTTTTCTTAAAAATTATTTTAAGAAAACGGTTTTCTGTTTTTCTGTGCTTTAAGGCACTCTAAGAGGTCGAAGTGTGATGGCTAGACCTCGAGATAAAGGTTAGCCATCGATTATATATTTATTTGTGACAGGACTGGACACCCTGTCTGGTTTATTGCCATTCTCAAATTCTCTTTGTGCAAG
>CAYVGQ010000158.1:0-3392 GCA_964450295.1 uncultured Phascolarctobacterium sp.
AAGAATTGAGCGAAGAGGATAAGATTACTGTTGCTCGCGCTCGTAAAATTCAAAAATTCCTCAGCCAAGCATTCTTTGTTGCGGAACAATTCACCGGTACCCCCGGTCAATATGTTTCGCTTAAAGAAACTATTCGCGGCTTCAAAGAAATCCTGGAAGGCAAACATGATGATTTGCCGGAAGGCGCTTTCTATATGGTTGGTACCATTGATGACGCTATAGCTAAAGCTGAGACTATGAAGGCCGAATAATGGCTATCTGTATGCAATTGGAAATTGTTACACCGGATAAAATGCTTTTTAGCTCCGAGGAAGTTGTATATTTAGGTATTCGTACTACTGACGGTGGTATCGGCATTGAGGCTAACCATCTTCCCGTTATCGCCAGCCTTGATATTGCTCCCTTAAAGTACCGTTTAACTAATGGTGCCGAGGGCTTTGTGGCTGTATGTGGCGGGTTTATGGAAATGAGCAACAATAAATGTACTGTTTTAGCTACGATTGCTGAGCTGGCTGGTGATATTGATAAAGCTCGTGCAGAAGATGCTAAACTGCGTGCAGAAGAGCGGTTAACCAACAGGACTGAAAATTTGGACGTCCAACGTGCTGAACGGGCCTTGAGAAGAGCCATTGCCCGTTTATCTGCATCTAGTAAAATAGGACTTTAAAATTTAAGACAATTACTCTAAAACCCATCGCTTAAGCGGTGGGTTTTATTATAGTTTTTTAGTAAATATAGGGCGTTTATTTACTTGCGAAAAAACTATTTTTATAGTATCCTTGTAAATGGAAGAAGGTGATTTTTGTGTCTGACCCAATCGTTAATATTGCCGGCAATAAAATGCTACAGCTGAAACAGGATATCGCAGCTTTGCGGGCATGTCTTTCTTCCTGTTCTGATGAAAATAGCAAGAAAAAGATTCGCAGTGAGATTATGGAAAAGGAAACTTATTATAATATTTTGGCTGATCGTCAGCGTTTAGGGCAATAAAAAAACTACCAATCGAAGATTGGTAGTTTTTTATTTTTGTTCGACTTTTATTATTTTGCCGCCAAGAAGTTTGTAGCAATAGTTTTTGTGGGTATTCCAAAAATTAATACAAACTGAAGAACCGCCCTGCAGTTCCCAATTTAAATCGGTCTCGCTAAGCAGGTCTTTTTTTATGCAAAGCAGAGCCAGTTGTTTTTGGTCCGGCTGCGGCAATTCGTTGACATGGACAAGTCGGTCGCGAGGATGGGCGTTGTTGCCGGTACTGATAATGTTCATATAAGCGATGTCGCCGTTGATATAGTCGGCAACAGCTTTTAGTAAGGCATCGACACCATCCTTGTTGGTTGAGAAAAAACGTGGGGTTTTGCAGTATATTACTTTAAATTCGTCATCAAAATCAGTGACGGCAATATTGATCGGTAGACCGCCGGTGGGATTGTTGATAGTAATGGTAACCTCATCGGTTGCCGGAAGTTTAAGATCAATGTCGGCATCGGGGCAGGTCTGTGTAAGTTTTTCTTTGAGAACACTTGCTTCTATTTCTGCATTTATCATAGCTATTCATCTCCTTTAATCATTATTATAGCACTGCGCAGTCAAGAACTTACAAAAAAATGTGATAAATGTGAAATTTTTCAAAAGCATTAAAAGTGATTGTACAAGTACAACAAAAATGATAGAATATTACAGTAAGTCTTATTTAACGGGATTAATTTGTTTGTATAAATATAGAATTTTCTGGGGGGCCATTTGCGTGGAGAAATTAGTTGTCAAAGGCGGTAACCGTTTGACAGGCACTGTAAAGACTAGTGGGGCTAAAAATGCCGTCTTGCCTATTATTGCAGCGTCTATTTTAGGTAATAGCCCTAGCCGTTTAGAGGAAATTCCTGCGCTTGACGATGTGCGTACAATCAGTGCAGTTTTAAGCTGCCTTGGCATTAAGGTTGATGCCAGTGAGCCACAGGTGTTGAAAATAGATAGTACGGAAATAACTTCTTGCGAAGCTCCCTACGAATTAGTGCGTTGCATGAGGGCATCCTTTTTGGTTATGGGGCCATTGCTGGCTCGCAAGGGAACAGCCCGCATTTCTCAGCCGGGCGGTTGTGCTATTGGTACAAGACCCATTGATTTACATTTAAAGGGCTTTGAAGCGTTAGGCGTAAAAATTGAACATGGCAATGGGTATATTCAAGCAACTGCTCCAAATGGTTTGATTGGTACAACTATTTATTTTGATTTTCCCAGTGTTGGTGCTACTGAAAATGTGATGATGGCTGCCGCTATGGCAGAAGGCATTACGATTCTGGAAAATCCGGCCGAAGAACCTGAAATAGTTGATTTGGCAAATTATTTGAACCAGATGGGTGCCAAAATACGCGGTGCGGGTACTAATGTTATTCGTATTGAGGGCGTTAAAGAACTTCGTGGAGCGGATCATACGGTCATTCCGGATCGTATTGAAGCCGGCACATACATGATCGCCGCAGCGATGACCGGTGGCGATATTATAGTAGATAATGTTTTGATAGAGCACCAAAAACCGCTGATTGCCAAATTAAGAGAAGCGGGCGTCACTGTCGAAGAAGATGTTGATAAGGTGCGTGTCGTTAGCAATGGTAAACTTAAAGCAATCGATATAAAAACCTTGCCCTATCCTGGGTTTCCCACAGATATGCAGGCGCAGATGATGGCGATGATGACTATTGCCGAAGGACGCAGTAAGGTTACGGAAACTGTGTTTGAAAATCGTTTCATGCATGTTGTGGAGCTCAATCGTATGGGGGCAAACATTGTTACTGAAGTACGGAGCGCCGTTGTATATGGTCCGGCCAAATTGACGGGTTGCCAAGTAAGGGCGACGGATTTGCGTGCCGGTGCGGCTATGATTTTAGCAGGCCTTGTAGCTGAAGGTACTACAGAAATCTCTGATATTTATCATATTGATCGTGGTTATGAAGCAATAGTTGATAAATTACAAAGCTTAGGTGCGGAGATAGAACGCATTGGCGGGAATGATTAAAAGCGGGTGAAGAAATGTTTTTTAACAGTATAGATATAGGTATTGATTTGGGCACAGCTAATATTCTGGTTTTTATTAAAGGCAGAGGTATTGTTTTAAATGAACCTTCTGTAGTTGCAATCGATAAGGAAAAAAATAAAATTTTGGCAGTCGGCGAGGAAGCACGTCAAATGATCGGACGTACACCGGGAAATATCGTAGCTATCCGACCGTTAAAAGAAGGTGTTATTGCTAATTATACAATTACGCAGAAAATGTTAGAATATGTTGTAAATAAAGTCGCAGGCAAAAGTTTTTTTAGTAAACCGCGTATTATGGTTTGTATTCCCACAGGAGGCACCTCTGTAGAGAAACGTGCTGTTTTAGAGGCCACGATGCAGGC
>CAYVGQ010000159.1:0-3351 GCA_964450295.1 uncultured Phascolarctobacterium sp.
GTTTTAGAAAAAGTTGTTCAAGGCGGACGCGAGCTGCTAATCATTGCTGAAGATATTGAAGGCGAAGCTCTGGCCACCCTTGTTGTTAATAAACTGCGTGGAACATTTAAGGCAGTAGCTGTAAAAGCTCCCGGTTTTGGTGACCGTCGTAAAGCGATGCTGCAAGATATTGCTATTCTTACCGGCGCGACTGTTATTAGTGAAGAAGTTGGCCGTAAATTAGACAGTGCCGGCATGGAAGATCTTGGTAGTGCTGGTCAAGTTCGTGTAACCAAAGAATTGACTACTATTGTTGACGGCGGTGGCAGCAAAGACGAAATCGCTGCTCGCGTGGCACAGATTCGTGCTCAAATTCCTGAAACCACTTCTGAATTTGACAAAGAAAAATTGCAAGAACGTCTGGCTAAACTGGCCGGCGGTGTTGCAGTGATTAAAGTTGGTGCTGCAACAGAAGTTGAACTAAAAGATAAAAAACTTCGTATTGAAGATGCTTTGAACGCTACTCGTGCCGCAGTGGCAGAGGGTATCGTAGCAGGTGGCGGTACTGCGCTTTTGCAAGTACAAGCAGCATTAGCAAAAATTAAACCTGTCGGTGATGAGAAAACCGGCGTTGAAATTGTTAAACGCGCCATCGAAGAACCTGTACGTCAAATAGCTTATAATGCTGGTTTGGAAGGTGCAGTTATCGTTGATACAATCAAACGTTCCCGCAGAGGTTTTGGTTTTAATGCTCTGACTGAGGAATATGTAGATATGATTGAAGCAGGTATTGTTGACCCAACCAAAGTTACCCGCAGTGCTCTGCAAAATGCAGCCAGTATCGCAGCTATGATTTTAACTACTGAATCTGTTATAGCAGATAAACCTGCTAAAGAGGGTGCGGCTCCTATGGGCGGTATGCCTATGGGCGGCGGAATGCCCGGCATGATGTAATTAATTTACAAGTATGTTTCACTAAAATCACCATCACCTGTATAACGGGTGGTGGTGATTTTATGTTTATTTAACAGTGAAATACGTATTTATTCTGGTTTGTGAAATTCTGTTGGAGTTGAATAATTAATGGAAGTTGGAGTAAATTATACTCAATAAATCCAAAAGAGCTGTAACGAATTTCGTTACAGCCCTTTCTATATTCAGATTATTTTAGTTGTCCAGTCTTCGATATTCCAAACAGAGGTTACCCAGTCTTGATAAAATTCGGGTTCGTGCGAGACTAAAAGGATACTGCCTTTAAAGGCGATTAAAGCGCGTTTGAGTTCTTCTTTAGCGTCTACGTCAAGGTGATTGGTGGGTTCGTCCAGTACTAGCCAGTTAATCTCGCGGAGCATTAGCTTACATAAACGAACTTTCGCCGCTTCGCCGCCGCTAAGGACAAATACTTTACTGGTAATATGCTCGTTGGTCAAACCACAGCCGGCCAAAGCCGCTCGAACTTCATAATTAGTTAGGCCCGGGTATTCATTCCAGACATCTTCTAAGGCAGTGTTTTCATTTTTGGCGCGCTCTTCTTGTTCAAAATAACCGGGTTCTAAAAATTCTCCCAGTTCTACATGTCCGGCCACGGGTTGGATAATTCCTAAAATTGTTTTTAGCAGTGTTGTTTTGCCAAGCCCGTTAACACCTCTGATTGCGATTTTCTGACCGCGTTCTAAATTAAAAGTAACAGGGCGTGTAAGCGGAGCATCATAGCCTAAAACCAAGTCTTTGGCTTCAACGATGAACCGACTTGGGGTTCGTGCTTCTGTAAACTTGAAGGATGGCTTCAGTTTTTCACGGGGCTTTTCGATAATTTCCATTTTATCAAGTTTGCGTTGGCGACTTTTGGCCATATTGGTAGTTGCGACACGCGCTTTATTACGGGCGATAAAGTCTTCCAGTTTAGCAACTTCTTGCTGCTGTCTTTCGTAGGCGCTTTCACGCTGTGCTTTATAAATCGCATACATTTCTTGGAATTTATCGTAGTCACCGGTGTAGCGTGTAAGCTCGCAATTTTCTAAATGGTAGATAACGTTAACAACATTATTGAGGAAAAGAGTATCATGAGAAATCAAGATAAAGGCATGCTCGTAATTCTGAAGAAATTTGGTTAACCATTCAATGTGTTCACTATCAAGATAGTTGGTAGGCTCGTCCAATAACAATATAGAGGCGTTCTGTAAAAGCAGTTTTGTCAGGAGAACTTTGCTGCGTTGACCGCCGGAAAGATCGCTTACATCACGATCTAGACCGATGCTACCTAGACCGAGACCATTTGCGACTTCTTCAATCTTTGTATCAAGAGAATAGAAACCACTGTGCTCAAGTTCTGTTTGTATTTCGCCGACCGCAGTCATCATTTTATCAAGTTCTTCAGGTGTGGCAGTTGCCATTTTATCATAAAGCTCCAACATTTGCTTTTCGGCGTCGTACATTTCATTAAAGGCAGTGCGCAGTACTTCGCGAATGGTTTTACCTGCTTCTAAAGTACTTTGCTGGTCAAGATACCCGACTGTTACGCGACCGGGCCATTCAACTTTGCCTTCGTCAGGCAGGAGATGACCGGTAACGATGTTGAGAAAAGTAGATTTGCCTTCGCCGTTGGCGCCGACTAGACCGACATGTTCGCCACGCAGTAGTTTAAAAGAAACGTTCTCCAGAATCTGACGGCCGCCAAAAGTATGGGAAACATTAGTTACGTTTAAATAGCTCATATTAAACCTCTTTCACCAAAATATCTGTTACAATTTTAACGTAACAGATGTTGTTTTGTCAAAGTAGAAAACAGGATTTGTGATGATAATGTCGAATAAAGTAATATCGAAGCAAAAGGAGGCTTTTAAAATGTTGTTTGGCAACAAAAAAAATATAGCAAACATACTGCCTTATATAAGTGAGGATCTACAAAAAGCATTGCAATACATTGCTACAACTGATTTTACAAAAGTTGAAAATGGTGAATATGAAATTGTCGGCAAAGAAATTTTTGCGACAGTAAATACATATCTGACAGAGCCGAGAGAGTGTAAAAAACCTGAATCACATAATGAGTATATTGATGTGCAATATTTGGGGAGTGGTGAAGAAACAATTTATTTTGAATCTCAGAGCAGGGAACATATTGTAACCGAAGATTATGCTAAAGAACGGGATTTGTTGTTTTATAAACAAATTGCCGAAAGAAACTGTGCGGTTTTGCAAACTGGTGACTTTGTAGTATTGTTTCCATGGGAGTTACACAGACCCGGCTGCAATGCAAAAATAGCAGCGCAGTCTGTGCAAAAAATAGTTGTGAAAGTAAAACGCAAGAAATTATAAAAAAGTTTAAAAAAAGTGTTGACAAGATTACAAATTTGCCATATAATACCACTT
>CAYVGQ010000160.1:0-3345 GCA_964450295.1 uncultured Phascolarctobacterium sp.
CAAGTTATTCCTTCCTTTCATGTCTTGGGTACAGGCTTTTGACGGGCCCGGCGGTACGGGGGGAACATGCGTGGCCGTACAGTCTATTGGTTCCGCATTTCGTAAGCTTAAGGCCGGACAACTGGTATATTTAGATATTCCTTGTGGGGTGGACGGTTACAATACGGATAAAACCGTAGTCTACTATTATGGTGACTTGGAGTCGGATCCATTCCAAGATAAGATTAGAGATGCATATGAGCATTGCCTGTTTTTAGAGCAACTGACGGCTTCGCTACTGTTGCCGGATGCTGTAATAGAAGATGTCTATCAGCAGGTCATGGCAAAGTTCGACTACCGGTATGAGTCCGGTTTTATGAACGGTGGCAAGTTTTTAGGGCACAGCATCGGGATGGTTATGGATGAACCGCCTGCAATAGCCAAGGGATTTAAAGACAGGTTGAAGCCGGGCATGGTTTTTGCTATTGAACCGAAGATTGCTCTGCCCGGGATCGGGCTGGTTGGCACAGAAAACACCTATGTAATAACAGAACAAGGAGCAAAATCGCTAACAGGTAAGCCGCAACCATTGCGTTGTATTATTTAGGCAGGTAAAATGCTGCCGAGGTCGAATACCCAATATAGTAAAATAAAAAGTGCAGAGGTGGAAAAAATGGAACAAAAAATTCTAACACAGATTAAGAATTCTGAAGCGGCAATATTAGCTACTTTGGAAAAAATAGTTAATATCGATTCGGGCTATGACGCCTTTGAGGGTATTGATGAAATTGCCCATATCGTTGGCGATTTCCTTATTCCATATGGTTTTGATGTGCAGTATATTGAAAAACTTGACGCTCCGACTCATGTATTAGCCAAACGTCCGCGTCCGGGGAAGAAAAAAGTACTGTTAATGGGACATCTTGACACAGTGTTCGCAAAGGGGACAGCCGCTGCGCGGCCGTTTAAAATTGAAGACGGCAAGGCTTACGGCCCCGGAGTTATGGATATGAAGGCCGGTGTTGTTGTTGCTTTGTATACAGTAAAAGCATTGCTTGATAATAATTGGGAAGACACGGATCTGACAATATTTTTCTGCGGTGATGAGGAAATAGCACATCCCTTAACAAATGCCGCAGAATTGTTCAAAAAAGAAGGATTGGGCAAGGATGCTGTTTTCAATATGGAACCGGGACGTGCCGATGGCAGTGTCGTTATTGGCCGCAAGGGCGTTATTCGTCCGGTGCTTACTGTAAGCGGTATTGCCGCTCATGCCGGTAACGAGCCGGAAAAAGGCGCTAGCGCCATCCTGGAATTATGCCATAAGACTATTGCTTTGCATGCTTTGACTGATTTGGAGATAGGAACAACTTATAATGTTGGCGTTATGAGCGGTGGTAGTTTGGCTAATATCGTGGCTGATCATGCCGAGGGCAGAGTTGATATTCGTTTTAAAACGGCAGAAGAAGCAGAAAAAGCAATCAAAAATGTGGAAGCCGTGGCGGCCAAAACCTATGTTCCTAACACAACTACTGTTGTAACGGAAAATAAAATTGAATTTATGCCGATGGAAACTACCGACGGTGTAAAAAAATTGTACGGCCATTTAGTTAGACAGGCTGAAAAACTGGGCTTGTCTGTTCCCGGAGCTCTTTATGTAGGGGGAAGTGCAGATGCGGCTTGGACAACGATGGTAGGTGCGCCAACACTTTGTGGCATGGGACCACAGTCGGTAGGAGCACATAGTAATAATGAATATTTATTTGTGCAGTCACTGACGGAAAGAGCGCAGTTACTGGCAATGTGCATTATGCATTTAGATGAAATGTTATAATAATCGTTATATATAGAAAAGACCCGTGAAGTTTTACTTCCCGGGTCTTTATTTTTATCTATAAATTTTCTAAAAATATGATTTTTTATAAATAAAAAGCAGGAAAAAGACGATATAAAGCGAATAATATAAAGATTAAAATTGTATTTATGCAAAGGAGAAGGTAATGGAAATAAAAATTTTCAAGCAACTTCAAGCCTACGAAACAGAAATGCTCCAATTGCTGGAAAAAATAGTTAATATTGATTCCGGAGCAGATGCTTTGGACGGTATCAGTGCAGTAGCACGGGAAATAGGCGCTTTCTTACAGTCGCTTGGTTTTACATTAGAATATCTGGAGACGCCGAATGCACCGGTACAGTTACTGGCCAAGCGTGCACGTCCCGGTAAAAAACAAATTCTGTTTTCTGGGCATATGGATACCGTGTTCAGTAAGGGAACGGCAGCGGCACGTCCTTTTAAAGTAGAATGCGGCAGGGCATACGGGCCGGGCGTACTAGATATGAAGGGCGGACTGGTGATGGCATTATACGCAATCAAGTCGCTGGTAGAAAATGGTTGGGAAAATACAGATTTTACGATATTGCTATGCGGTGACGAAGAAATGTCGCATCCACTGACTGATGCTATAGCACAATTCAAAAAAGCCGGAGCAGGCAAAGATGCTGTTTTTAATTTGGAATTTGGGCGAGCTGACGGTAGCGTAGTTACCGGACGCAAGGGAACAACTCGTCCAACGTTGGTAGTAGAAGGCCTTGCGGCCCATGCCGGCAATGAACCGGAAAAGGGGGCCAGCGCTATTTTAGAGCTTGCTCATAAAACTATCGCACTTCACGCGCTGAATAATTTTGAAGTAGGAACCACTTATAATATGGGCGTAATGAGCGGCGGGACAATGGCTAATATCGTTCCTGATAAAGCCATAGGCGAGTTGGATGTACGTTTTCGAACGATTGCTGAAGCTGAAAAATCCATTGCCGATGTACGCAGGATTACGGAAATAAATTTTGTCCCACATACTAAAACTACGGTCACCGGCAATGTAATAAAATTTATGCCTTTTGAAACGACGCCGGGTGTACAGAAGTTGTATGAGCATTATGCCAGTCAGGCTGCAAGGTTTGGATTTGCTAAACCGGGACAGCAATATGTAGGTGGGGCTTCGGATGCGGCTTGGCCAGCCATGACAGGTGCACCTACTTTGTGCGGCGTCGGGCCTTGCGGCGCAGGTGCTCACAGTGCCGATGAATATATCGAGGTATCGTCTTTGACGCAGCGAGCGTTACTGCTGGTAAGTAGTATTATAAATTTGGATAGACTATAAAATAAAAAAGACGAGTTCAAAATGAACTCGTCTTTTTGTTTTTAAAAGTTAGCAGTTGTCACCAAAAAAGATTTTTAAATCATCTTCTACGGTTGTAATACCAGCTATACCAAAGTTTTCTACTAAAACTTTAGCCACATTAGGGGACAGGAAGGCCGGTAATGTCGGACCAAGATGGATATTTTTGACACCGAGTGATAACAGTGCA
>CAYVGQ010000161.1:0-3325 GCA_964450295.1 uncultured Phascolarctobacterium sp.
AGCCAAAAAGCAGCTTTAAAAGATTATAATAAAAATAAAGCTCTGCCTTAAAAGGCAGAGCTTTATTTTTATTATAATCTGAAATCACGTTCGCCGCGAGCTATATCGACTAAATGTTGTGTTACCAGTTTACGAACTTGAAGATTTGGGATATTAGAGAGTTCAGCTTGAATAAGTTGTTCGCCCAATGCTTTAGTATGGGGTGAAGCATAATCGGTCAAATATTCTTTCAAAGTCATTAAAGCGTTAGGATGACAGCAGTTCTGAATTTGACCACTTTTGCATAAACTCATAAAGCGGTCGCCGGTACGGCCTTGACGGTAACAAGCTGTACAAAAACTGGGCAGATAACCTATTTCCATCAGCCACGCAACGACTTCGTCTAAGCTGCGAGTGTCGCTTACATCAAACTGTGCGGAATTTTCTGTTGATGGTTCAGGCACAGCATAACCACCGACACTTGTTCTTGAGCCGCCGCTGATTTGAGAGATACCGAGATGTAAAACGCGTTCGCGTGACTGTTGACTCTCCCGTGTTGAAACGATCATACCCGTATATGGAACAGAAATTCTAATGCAAGCTACAAGTTTAGCAAAGATATTATCATCAATACTGTTGTTAAAAGTATTCGGATCCACATCGTCTGCCGGACAGATTCTGGGGACACTTATAGTGTGTGGACCGACACCATGAACTGCCTCTAAATGTTCGGCATGCATCAGTAAACCTGCAAATTCATAACGGTAAAGTTCTAAGCCAAATAATACACCAAGACCGACATCGTCGATTCCTCCCTGCATGGCTCTGTCCATTGCTTCGGTATGGTAGGCATAATTACTTTTTGGTCCTGTTGGATGTAGTTTTTCATAACTTTCTTTATGATAAGTTTCTTGGAAAAGGATGTAGGTGCCGATACCGGCTTCGTGGAGCCTGCGGTAATTTTCTACACTTGTTGCAGCAATATTAACATTCACACGACGAATTGCTCCGTTTTTATGTTTGATACTGTAGATAGTTTTTATACTTTCAAGGATATAATCAAGGGGATTGTTAACAGGATCTTCACCAGACTCGAGCGCCAAACGTTTGTGTCCCATATCCTGCAGTGCTATGACTTCTTCACGAATTTCATCCTGAGTTAGTTTTTTACGAGTGATTTTTTTGTTTACGCTGTGGTAAGGGCAGTAGACGCAACCGTTTATACAATAATTTGAAAGATATAAAGGTGCAAACATAACTATGCGATTCCCATAAAAATCTTTTTTTATTTGTTCGGCTAAGGCAAATATTTCTTTGTTCTTGTCTTGCAGTTCGCAGTCCAAAAGGACAGCGGCTTCTCGGTGGGATAAGCCTTTACGTTCCTTCGCTTTGGCAATAATGCCGTCAATAAGTGTAACGTTGTTTTTGTTGGCTGCGGCATAAGTCAGTGTTTCCTGAATTTCATTGTGATCAATAAATTCAGTTGCTCGCATAGATTTGACATTATACATAGTTGACCCTTCTTTCTTTCGGGGCAGGTTATCCTTTCCCGTCAGTGATTTTTTTGGAAATATAATTATAAAAGGAATAACTATTCTTGAGGAGCCTTAGCGTATAGTGCCTTGACGCTCACTCCTTTAAGCATGCCTATTTTCCCTGATAGAGTGCTTATAACATCTGTTGGCGCATCAAGGACGATACTGATGATATGGATATTTTTTTCGCGATAGGGAAGTCCCATACGACCAATAATATATTGGGTGTTATCGTGTAGCAAAGTATTGAGTTGCTCTACGGCTGCAATATTTTCAATAATAATACCTAGTAAAACGACACGTGTTGACATTTTGTACCTTCTTTTTAGAAAAAGAGTTGTTATTTATTATACCATACTAATTGAAACCCTGCTTAACTTATATAAAATTTTGATAATTAAAAAATAGAAATAATTATTTAAAGTGAAGAGAAATTTAGAAAATGCTATAATAAGATTAATTTAGATAGGAAAATATTAAAATTCAGATAATTTACTTTTCGAAATTTTTAATTAATACTTTATATTTAGTTATGTCTAAATGGCATGTTATTTTAATTTAGGTCAATAAAAAGTGACCGTTAATAAGGGCCGAACCGCCTCGTTAACGGTCAAACAATTTGAAAAATATTAAAGGAAGACTAACGTCCCAAGCAAATGTCTCGTTTGCTTGACTTGAATTATAACAATAGAAAAGGACAAATGTTGTTGCCACGGCAACATAAAGACATTTAGAAAATATTGTTATAATAAAGTAAATAAAGTAAGCTGAAAGAAGCAAGGAATAGAACCTATAATATAAGTGAACTAAGAAAATATTAAATAGAAAGCAATATATTTTTTATATCTTGTGCAATTTTGTGGCAAAAGGAGACAGATATGAAAGCGGCAATGCAGAATCTTTTGGGTTTGCCTTTGTTTAAAGGTCTGGCCAGTGATGAATTAGATAATATTCTGAACAAAGTAAATGCTCTTGTTAAACACTTTGAAAAATCAGACTATATTTACTTGGCAGGTGATGCTGTTGAGAGTATTGGTATTGTTGTGGCCGGAACAGTACAGATGATTAAGGAGGATATCATGGGGGATAAGTCTATTATCACGACCATGAGTTCCGGGGCGATTTTTGCTGAAAATTTTTTAGGATATGAAAACCAGGAAGAAAAGACTAACGTAAGCTATTTTGCTGCCAGTGACAGTGAAATTTTGATGGTTCCATTTGGGAAAGTTTTAAATGATATCGGAAATAACTATCCCGGGCGTAATAAACTATTAACAAATATGATTGCCATTATGGCAAGTAACAATGCGCAATTAATTGAAAAAACAGAGATTCTTTGTAAAAAAACTTTACGTGGCAAGATTATGACTTATCTCGAACAAGAAGCTAAACGTAATAGCGCTACTGAGTTTGAGATCCCGTTTAGCAGAACTGATATGGCAAATTATTTGGAAGCAGATCGTAGCGCGTTGACGCGTGAGCTTGCTAGAATGAAGGACTGTGGACTTATCGATTTCGATAAACGAAATTTTAAAATTTTAAAATTTGAGTAGCTACTCTGCACTTATAATATATTTAATATTAATACATTTTATCTAAAGTAAACAAAAGCCGATTTCCTAATAAGAAGTCGGCTTTTGTTTACTTTATTACGAATTTAAAAAAACACAGTGTTGCCTAGGCAACATCATTTTAAACTAGCCATTGCTATAATGTAAATTAATAAAGGGGTTGCTCAATTGTAATCCCTTTGTGATCTTCATGTGTTGTATGTTTTATAATACGGCACATAGAAAATTTAAAAAGGAGGA
>CAYVGQ010000162.1:0-3319 GCA_964450295.1 uncultured Phascolarctobacterium sp.
GCTTTAGCAGTCAGCCCCGATCTTTACGCCCAGTTACAGCGTTTGCAGGTTGGCACCGGACTACTTGAGAGTGAACGGATTAAAGCCTTAGTTGGCGGCAGCTTGTATATGACTACGGCTTTGGATTGCAATAAAGCCGTCTTAGTCTGCTCCGAGCCACAGAATATGGATCTTGTTATTGGTCAGGATCTTGTTACCGGTTATATGGGGTCTGCTAAATTGAATCATGAGTTCCGTGTCTTTGAAACAACTTTGCTGCGCATCAAATGCAAAGACGCCGTAATTTTCGGTTAATTACTTAAATAAAAGCCTGCCGGCATTAATTCCGGCAGGCTTTTTAAGTTGGTGGCAGCGAGTATTCCGGTTTAATTTTATTGCTATTATTAGCAGAAAATGCTAAAGTTAACTTTAATATCATAAGTCGATCCACTGGGGGCGCATTATGCTGAGAGACCGCAAGGCCGACCCTTTGAACCTGATTTCCGGATAATACCGGCGTAGGAAAGTGGCATGCGCATAAGCACAAGCCAATTTCCTGCGGGAGATTGGCTTTTTATTTTGAAAGGAGCTTTACAATATGGCAACACAGATGCAGTTAGCCCGTCAGGGCGTTATAACAGAGGCGATGCGTCGGGTAGCAGAGCAGGAACATTTAAAGGCAGATATTATTCGTGCCGGTGTCGCAGCCGGTACGATTGCGGTCTGTTGTAACATCAATCATAAAAATCTTATGCCGCGTGGTGTCGGTCAGGGTTTATCCGTCAAAGTCAATGCCAATATTGGCACCTCCAGCTCCTATCCGGATCCGGAACCGGAACTGGCAAAACTGCGGGCGGCTATAGCAGCCGGAGCAGACTCGGTGATGGATCTTTCGACCGGAGATAATATTGATGCTTCTCGCAAAGCCATTATCAATGCCTCTACTGTCATGGTAGGAACTGTGCCTATTTATCAGGCGACGGTAGAAACCATTAAAAAACGCGGTGCTGTTGTTGCAATGACTAAAGAAGACCTGTTTGATATTATCCGTCAGCAGGCGTCAGACGGTGCCGATTTTATGACTCTCCACTGCGGCATTAACCGCAACGTGCTCCACGCACTCATCAGTGAAGGGCGTATTATGGACATAGTCAGCAGAGGCGGCAGTTTTATTACCGGCTGGATGCTACACAATGATCAGGAAAATCCTTTATATGAATATTATGATGAGATCCTTGATATTTGTTCAGAATTTGACGTGACGATTAGTTTTGGTGATGGCCTGCGTCCCGGCTGTTTAGCCGATGCGACTGACAGAGCTCAAATTCAGGAGCTGCTAAATCTAGGCGAACTTACCCAACGGGCTTGGGAACGTGGCGTTCAGGTAATGGTAGAGGGGCCGGGACATGTACCCTATAACCAGATTGCCGCTAATATGCAGCTGCAGAAACGTTTATGCCATGGCGCACCGTTTTATGTTTTGGGACCGTTGGTAACAGATGTTGCGCCCGGGTACGACCATATTACTGCCGCTATCGGCGGCACCTTGGCTGCTGTAAGCGGGGCGGACTTTTTGTGCTATGTAACACCTGCCGAACATTTGGGGCTGCCTGATATCGACGATGTTCGCGAGGGTGTAATTGCAACGCGTATTGCTGCTCATGCCGCCGATAGCGCCAAAGGCTTGCCTCAAGCTGTGGCTTGGGACAGACAAATGGCTGTTGCTCGTAAAAATTTGGACTGGCCGGAACAGATTCGGCTGGCACTAGACCCTGTTAAAGCACAAACTTATCGTGATAAAAAGAATAAGGCGGATGAAGAAGCCTGTTCTATGTGCGGCGATTACTGCGCCGTAAAAATTGTTGGACAATATTTGGATGCATGTCGTAAGAAAAACTAAAATAATAAAAACAGAGCCGGTAAATTAAATTTACCGGCTCTATTTTTAACCTCGGTATAAATAATCTCGTACTTTAGCGTGACTGCCTTCCGGCCCCACCATGATAAAAATATCGCCGGGCTCAAAGAGCGCGTAAGGACCCGGTGAAACAACCAATTCGTCGCCCTTGCGGATTGCCACTACTGTGACACCCGTACTCTGCCAAAAATTTATTTCTGAAATCATTTTCCCTAAAAAACGGCAATTTTTGTTTATCTTTACCTCATAAGGCAGAATCGGAGAGGCCAGACGAAATTTTTCAATATATTCTAACAGCTGATGTACATTGTCTAAAATATTATCCTGCTGTTTTTTTTGCTGCTCAGAGAGTGCCTCGATATTTTTCTTCAGTTCTGTGATTGTAGAAATATTGCGGAAGCGTTCGACTAACTGAGCGGCTCTTTCTGATGAAAGTACGGTACTGCCGCTACCTGATTCTATTATTACAATGCCAACGTCTTGCAGCATAAACATCGCGCGCCGAATAGTTTCCGGAGAAACCGCGTATTGGGCGGCCAACATTGAGCGACCATAAATTTTGTCGCCGACTTTATACTGACCTGCAGCTATTTTAGAGGCGACGTCGATAGCAATTTTTTGATAGATGGGTTCTGCAATTTTGTGTTTGTTTGCCATGATAAACTCCCTTTAATATAAAAACATTTTACCTATTCCGGACTGCTTTTTTAAAACATAGGACCAGCAAGTATCTTTAAGCGGGCCGGACAATTAAAAAAATAAATTGACAAGTTTTTCCATGTAAGTTAAACTAAAATACAGATACAGACAACTCAATGATATCATAAAGTTGTCGGATTTTAAAGGGGGACTTTTGATGAGCAAGAAAATACTGCGGCTATTAAGCGCGGTGCTATGCGCATTTCTGATTTCTGGTTGTGGAACCAATAACGATAAAACAGTAGTTTTTTCTGATGCCGGTTGGGATAGCGTCAAATTTCACAATGCTGTAGCCGGATTCGTTGCGGTGAAGGCTTATGGTCTAAAAGTTGAAAGCATGAACGGTTCAACACCGATTATGGAAGCGGCTCTTGTCCGCGGGGACGTTGATGTGAATATGGAACTGTGGACAGATAATGTTGCCACCTACGAAGCGGATAAAGCCGCGGGAGGTATTGTCGACTTGGGCATCAACTTTGATGATAACAAGCAAGGTTTGTATGTACCGCGCTATGTTATCGAAGGTGATCCTCAGCGTGGTATTGCTCCTGTGGCGCCGGATTTAAAACAAGTATCCGATCTTGCTCGCTACAGCAAAATTTTTGTTGATGAAGAAAATCCGTCCAAGGGCCGTATTTACGGTGCGATCCCCGGTTGGGCAATTGATGAAGTGATGTTCAAAAAATACCAATACTACGGACTGGATAAAAATTATATCTACTT
>CAYVGQ010000163.1:0-3318 GCA_964450295.1 uncultured Phascolarctobacterium sp.
TAAACTGGCTTCGGCAATGCTCGGCGCAAAACTTGAACTGATAGCGCCAGCCAAGACCGCATACGCTTCATAAGTCGTTCCTGTTGAAGTGTCGGTCGCAATCGGCGCGTAATAGAAGTCTTTTAATCCTATTTTTGCCATTTACTGATTCCTCTCTTTTTCGACCGTTACGGTCGTGTGATAATAGTGTTCCTCTTTTAGCCCAACTTGGTTTCCAGTCCAAGTCCAGCCATTAGAGATTAGTAGGTTTTTGACTGCTTCAATAATTTGTGGGTATAAACTCGTCTGCGAATAAATGTCGAAGTCATAATAGTTAAACGACGATCTTTTTCATTTTCAATCGTACGCGATGCCATAATCGCCGGAACACCGCAACCGGAAGAAATTAACAAAGGAATAAAGCTTTTCCCTGACAATCCGAATTTATGAAAAATACGGTCCATGATAAAAGCAACACGCGCCATATAGCCACAATCTTCTAAGAAACTGAGGAATAAAAATAAAATTGCCATCTGCGGAGCAAAACCTATCGGCGCCGCCAAACCACCAATGACACCGTCAACAACCAAAGATATCATACTTTCGGAAGCACCGGCATCAGTCAGATAATCACCGACAGCCGGCTGAATCCATTCCCCAAATAAGGTATAGTTTGTAAAGTCGGTCACGATAGTACCTAACGAGGTTACAGAGATATAGTATACCAAGAACATGACAACTGCGAAAATCGGTAAGGCCAGCAATCGATTCGTTACAATCCGGTCTATTTTATCAGAAGTAGTAAGACCGGCATTGCCTTTAGTTACTGCTAACCCAATCAATTCAGCAATATGATTGTATCTTGCATTGGTAATAATACTTTCACTATCGTCATCTAAAGCCTCTTCACATTTCGTAATGATGGCTTCCAATTTCTAGTGCTTTGTATACCTCTCGGTCACGTTCGAATAATTTAATCAACAGCCAACGTTCGCTCATGCCTGTGACTTTATTACCCATTAGAGCAGCAATGGCATCCAAAGCATTTTCTACTGCAAAGTCAAAAGTAACACATTTTGCAGTATTCTTCCTTTCTTTGGCCATCACAACTGCTTTTTGCGCTGCAACTTTAGTACCTTCGCCATTTAATGCTGATGTCTCCACTATTTCGCAACATAATTTATCAGCAAGTTTATCAATATTGATTTTATCGCCGTTTTTACGCACAATATCAATCATATTCATAGCGATGACGACCGGCATACCCATTTCCATAACTTGGGTAGTTAAATATAAATTACGTTCAATATTAGAACCGTCAACAAGATTCAATACCGAATCAACTTTTTCCGACAACAAATAATTGCGTGAGATCACTTCTTCTAGGGTATAAGGAGACAACGAATAAATACCCGGCAAATCAGTAATAATAACGTCGTCTTCACCTTTTAGGCGACCTTCTTTTTTTTCTACGGTGACACCGGGCCAGTTACCAACATATTGATTGGAACCTGTAAGATCATTAAACATTGTGGTTTTGCCACAATTAGGATTGCCCACTAAAGCAATTTTCAGTTCACTCATCGTAACTCCTCCATTATTTCCCTCTATTAAGTAACTTACTCAGTTAAGATATTCTCTGCTTCAGCTTTGCGCAGCGATAATTCATATCCTCGTACAGTTATTTCAATAGGGTCTCCCAGCGGTGCCACCTTGCGTACAAACACTGTCGTCCCTTTCGTAATCCCCATATCCATAATGCGCCGTTTAAGAGCACCAACACCGGTCAATTTGGCAACAGTAACAGTTTCTCCCACCGGTACGTCCTTTAAAGTTTTCATTATACCCCTCCAAGTTTCAGATAAATATTTTAGCAGCCATGTTTCTACTCAAAGCCACTCTTGAGTCTTTAACATTCACAATCAAATTGCCGTCAAACGACGTTACTACAGTTACAACAGACCCTTCAATAAATCCTATGCTTTCCAAAAACCGCTTTATTTCTGTTTTGCCATGTACTGCAGCAATAGTATTAGCTTCTCCAGGCTTCGCCATTAGTAAAGGCATCATTTCTCCTCCAGACAACAATCGTTAGCCGAGGCTAACATTTTTATATATAATAAGTGGTTAGCTCTTACTAACCACTTATTATAGTTTACTAGTGCTCATTATGCTTTGTCAACAAATAAATTTCTCGTTCTGGTGACAGCAAAATTTAAATAATTAATACTGCTTTTCCGCTGTTTTCTTTTAAACTTTCTTGTACAAAATACGGATAGAATTTAAGACACAAAGCACAGCAACACCGGTATCCGCAAAAACGGCCGCCCACATTGATGCGTAACCGGCAAAACCGGCAATCATAATAATTACTTTAACAACCAAAGCAAAAACTACGTTTTCCCATGCTATTCGGGTAGTTTCCTTGGCAATAGAAATTGCTCTAGGAATAGCTTGCATTTCTGAATTCATAAATACTACGTCAGCCGCTTCAATGGCCGCATCAGCACCGCTACCCATCGCCGCTCCGACATCAGCACCCGCAAGAACAGGAGCATCATTAATACCATCACCAACAAACATAATCCCGCCAAACTGTTTTCTCAAACGATTCAGCTCGTTCAGCTTATCCTGAGGCAGTAATTTTGCTCTTACTTCATCAATGCCAGCTGCCTTCGCAACAGCTACAGCGCTTGCTTCAGCATCACCGGTCAACATTGCCGTAGTCAGGTTCATTTTTTTCAAAGATCTAACAGCATCAACCGCATCTTCCTTTAAGGTATCGTCAATGATAATCTGACCCATGTATTCACCATTACGCGCCACTAAAACCTCTGTTCCATAATTTGCTATTTCTCGCACAGAAAAATCAACAGCAAAATGTTCCAATAATTTTTGATTACCGCATAATATTGTACCGGTGGTAGTTTCTACCACCAGTCCCTCACCGGCAATTTCTTTAAACGTCTTTGGACGCATTAGCTGTAATTCCTGTTCTTGGGCTGCTGCAACTATGCTTCCAGCGATGGGGTGACTAGAAACCAGTTCTGCTTCGGCACAAATACGTAGCAAATCTCGTTCATCAATACCTTGAATCGGTACCAATTTCTGTACAACAAAATTACCCTTAGTTACCGTACCTGTTTTGTCCATAACTACAGCCTTCACATTTTTTAAAGCTTCAAGCGTTACTCCGCCTTTAAAAAGAATACCATATTTAGACCCAGCACCAATCCCCGAAAAAAAAGCTAATGGTACGCTTAATACTAAAGCACAGGGGCAACTTATAACTAGGAATGTCAACGCTGTATAAAACCAATATTCCCAGTTTCCTGTTAC
>CAYVGQ010000164.1:0-3300 GCA_964450295.1 uncultured Phascolarctobacterium sp.
AACCTCTGCTTTCGGTCCATAGTCTATGCTTGTTGCATAGATTTCCAATATCTGACGATAAAACACCTTTTCCGATGCCCGGATATCACGAATTCTATCAAGCAGTTCTTTGAAGTATCCGCCTCCGCCCAGTTCTTTTAGGCGGTTATCGTCCATCGCAAAACCTTTTTTTATGTATTCTTTTAAGATGTTTGTTGCCCAGATACGAAACTGCACACCACGCTGTGATTTCACACGATAGCCAACGGAAATAATAACATCGAGATTATAGAATTTAGTTTTATAATTTTTTCCATCGGCACCAGTTGTCAAGGAATCCTTGACAACTGAATCTTTTTCTAGTTCTCCCTCTTTAAAAATGTTGTTTATATGTAAGCTGATATTTTGCTTAGTCGTTTGGAAGAGTTGTGTCATGCCAGCTTGGCTAAGCCATACCGTTTCATCCTGCATATTGACATCTATTTTAGTCAAACCATCTTCGGTCTGATAAATCAGTATTTCTCCATAATTATCCACTTGAATTTTCCTCCTTTGGATTACCTGACTCGTTTTTATTCATGCTCCTCATACGCATTTTGCATTTTCCAAACATTATCTTTAAAAAACACATTGCAGTATTCCAAGTCAAATTTTCTGTAATCCCATGATACTTCTTTATCTGAATACATATCCATAATTCGAGGTAAAGTACCATCCTTATCTGTTTTCCCAATCATTTCAGCAAGTTCAAAAGGCGAGGTGTCTTCAATAATTCCTTTTCCTTTTCCGTCAGTAACATATGGATAATGCGTTCCTGCTCCTCGTTTCATCTCAGTTATTGACAATAATTCTATCTCAAATTCCCAGCCTGCACCGTAGTCATATTCCACGCTCAACTTATCTCCAACACTAAGTTTTAGAGTGGAAAGCTTTGTCTTGATTGGATCAATGGCAGGCTCATCATTAAAATCATCCTCTTCAAATACGATTTCATAACGCTTTCCGCCAAATCTTATGTTAAACAAATGACTTGCTGTACTTTCAAATGCAGCTAATACGGCATATCCAAGTTTTGCAACACTGGAAACAGATGTGATTTCTATATCTCTCCAAATAATATCCTCCAGTTCGCATAACCTTACTCTAAATTTATATATGTCCGCCATAACAGCACACCTCCTACGATTATTTACTTTTCTTCAATAAGGGGAGCAACCCCGCAATTCAATAAATGACTAGATCATCAGCCGCAGTTATACAGCTAATTATCGTTGTACCCGCTTTTTATCGTGTTAAGACACAACTTCCAATATTGCTCACGCTCAATTATTTTTGATGGGTCATATGATAAGCCAAAATACTCAATTAAGGTATAGGTGAAATTATCTTCAAAGTAACTGGATCCCTTGTCGTTATATAATGCGATTAATTTTTTATTGCCCCCATGCTTTGAATCTAAATAGTTTCCCCAACGACCTGCAACACCCTCTCCACCAGTCGCTGAACCTATATATAGTTTTCCAGTTTTCGTATCTGTAAGGCAATAAATGCCTGTAACCTTTTTTAACGCTTCATAATAAGTAGGCATTATCTTTCCATGAAAAACATCCGACAACTTGTAATAGGGCAGATGCACTCTGTCATATCCCTCAAATTGCTCGCCATTATATTGACAAGGCAGTATTTCTTTAACCATACAATTTTCTATGATTTTGTCCATCCTAAATACGTATCGTGCATATGTATTTCCTTTATAATATCGAATGACAAGCCTTCCAAACAATGGTTTGTATTTCTCAATTATTTTCACTTTTGCTCTACTAGCTTCTGGCACATCGACAATTTCAGCTGCGGAAATAAAGAGCCATTCATCATAAGACATTTTGATAAAGCTAAAAACTGTTTGTCCTATATTGAAATTTCTTTTATTGCCATACCAACCCCAGTATGAACAGTCACTAATGCCACTGTTTTTAACTGATTGCTCTAAAGACAGCCACTTGTCTATATAAAAGATACCTCCCGAGCCTTCTCTCATGTTTAATTCAATTCTACTATTATTAATTTCAGATTCACTTAAATGAAAAATATTATTCAATGGTAATTCCATATCATTCACCGCCTTGCGTATTTCTCTTCACATAGGTAAGTTCAATATCATAACCCAGTGCCTCCAGCATCTGCACAAAAGTCTTATTCACAACACTATCTTGCTTTTTAATAATGCGATTGACATACTGACTTGTTGTGCCAATCTTCTCCGCAAGCTGTGCTTGAGTAGTTTCATTTTCTATGCATTTCACCTTAACATCAACTTCTATATTGTTTTTAAGCATAATATTTTCTCCCTATCGCAACATCTAGTTACTTCTAGCACAATTAAGATGATTTATTATACCACACTTTTCTCGAAAAGTCATTGCCATTTTATGAACGCACGAAAAAAGCACCCCACCGTAGCAGGATGCTGTAAAAATAGTATTTAGCCCTTAATTTCTATATGAATACCTGACTTGAAAAGAAACTCTAGGTGATCATCATATACCGTGATTTTCTCTATCAACTTGCGAACTAGCTGTTCATCATAAGCAGTGACACGCTTTGGCTGCGACTCTAAATATTCAATCATTTCACGGATTCGCTCTTTGCCTGCGTTGTAATTTACATTCGCCGCTACTGCTTCTTCTTTTTCCCTCTGGAGGGCGTAAATCTTATCAACCACCTTAGAGTAATCCTCTGATGCCGTGGTCAGTTTAACGAGCAGTGTCTGTTGTTTTTCAATTTGCCCCTCAATGCGTTTTAGTTCTTCGCTGTGAGCATTGCCAAGCACATTGGAGATATTGGTTTCTAAAACCTTGATGGCTCTCTGCTTGCCACCCAGCACCTTATTAATTGCCTCGAGGACTAAGTTTTGAAGTTGCACCTCTGTTAACGTTCTCGCTGGGCATTCCACCCACGGAGCATTCAGCCTTGTAACGCATCTCCAGACAATCTGCTTTTTGCCACGATTGTTCCAATGGGTTCTACGATACATATCATTGCAATGCCCACAAAAGACAACGCTTGAGAGAGCATATTTGCTGCTGTAAACTCGCTTTTTGCCGTCCATTCCATTTCGGATATTTGCCCTGCGTTTTATTTCTTCCTGCACTCTGGCAAAAAGTTCTCTCGGAATAATCGCTTCATGGTCGTTATTTACGTAATACTGAGGAACAGTTCCGTCATTGGCAACTCTCTTCTTAGTAAGGCAATCAACCGTATAGGTTTTCTGAAGAAGTGCATCGCCCATATACTTTTCATTGGTTAGAATCTTCTTTAGCG
>CAYVGQ010000165.1:0-3295 GCA_964450295.1 uncultured Phascolarctobacterium sp.
CCAGATCAGCATAATCAAGCGTTTCGATTTTCTGAATCTCGTGAGAGGTGCGGAAGCCGTCAAAGAAGTTAATAAAGGGAACGCGGCCTTTGATAGCGGCTAAATGCGCTACTGCGGACAAATCCATAACTTCCTGCACGCCACTTTCAGCAAGCAGCGCAAACCCGGTCTGGCGAGCGGCCATAACGTCCTGCTGGTCGCCGAAAATAGACAGGGAGCTGGTGGCAATAGCACGAGCGGAAACATGGAATACGCACGGCAAGAGTTCGCCGGCCATTTTATACATATTAGGAATCATCAGAAGGAGACCTTGCGAAGCAGTATAAGTAGTGGTTAGAGCACCGGATTGCAACGAACCGTGGACGGCGCCGGCGGCACCGGCCTCAGATTGCATTTCCAACACCTTGACAGTTTGACCAAAAATATTTTTCTGACCTTGAGCAGCCCATTCGTCTACTACTTCGGCCATGGGTGAGGACGGTGTAATGGGATAGATAGCCGCGACATCAGTAAAAGCGTAAGATATATACGCCGCTGCGGTATTGCCGTCCATAGTTTTCATTTTTGTCATTAGATCCCCTTCTTTCGTTTTTTATTAGAATACAAGTTTTGGAAACCGGCCTTATCGGCTCCAGTAATTCGTAAAACAAATATGTGGCAAGGCATAACTCACCCTTGCTAGCACATTTAGTATACACTGTTTAGTCGGTTTTGTAAATTTGCAGCTAGTGTATTCTTGTGAAAACTATGCAGGTTTTTTTATAAATCTTAAAACCAACTTTTGTTATTTTTAAGCAACAAAAGACGATAAAACGGAAGCTTTCGTAATAATGCCTCTAAAGACAGCTTCTTCATCAACTACTGCCAGTGGAAAGGTCGCATTGGCCGCTAAAGGCACAATGTCTGCTACGGGCGCATCAAGATCATTGATCTGCAACACATCGCGAATAATCGCTTCGCTGAAGGTTTTTTGGCCGTCGCGTACAGCCAAGGCCCCGTCTAAAGTAACAATGCCGATAAATTTCATATGGTCGCCTACAACATACGCGCTGGAGACGCCGTTGGCGCGCATACTGGTCAACGCCGTATTGGCACCGTCGCTGTCTTTAACAATGCAGCTGGGCGTAGTCATGATGTTGCGCACACAAAAGACTTTACTGGTGTTGACATTATGAATAAACTTTTTAACATAATCATCGGCAGGATTGGCCAGCATCTGCTCCGGCGTATCTATTTGTACCATGCGTCCATCGCGCAGAATGCCGACACGGTTGCCCAGTTTAAAGGCTTCGTTAATATCATGAGTGATAAAAACAATGGTTTTGCCCATGCGTTCTTGAATGCGCAGCAGTTCAAACTGCAGGTCATTTTTTACCAACGGATCAAGCGCCGAAAAGGCCTCGTCCATCAAGAGAATATCCGGATCGTTGGCCAGTGCGCGAGCAATGCCGACACGTTGTTTCATGCCGCCGGACAGGCTGCCAAGTTTCTCGTGTTCGTAGCCGGACAGCCCCACCATATTGATCATTTCCATCGCTTTGGCTTCTCGTTCCGTCCTGCCTACGCCACGCACTTCCAGCCCATAAGCTACGTTTCCCAAGACGTCGCGATGACTTAAAAGTCCGCCATTTTGAAAAACCATGGAAACTTTAGTGCGACGCAACTCTTGCAGTTGCTTTTCGTTATATTTAGTAATATCCTCGCCATCAATAAAAATTTCGCCCTTAGTTGGTTTATGCAACATATTCAGGCAGCGCACGATAGTGGATTTGCCGCTACCGGACAGACCTATAAGCACAAACAGCTCTCCTCGTTTAACACTGAAAGAAACATCGCTGACCGCCGCCATGATTCCGGTCGTTTCCATAACGTCCATGCGCGTTGCGCCAAGTTCCATCAGCTTAAAGGCGGCTTTTCTTTCATCTAAAAAATCATACGGTCCAAATAATTTATATAAATTTTTAACTTCTAAAATCGTATCTTCCATTATTTATTCTCCTTCCGCACCAAGCTCTGAGTCAAACGGTCAATGATAATCGCAATGATGACGATGGCAAAACCGGCGATAATTCCGCGTCCTGATTCCATGCGGTTAATTGCGATCAAAACTTCCATGCCAAGGCCGTTGGCGCCAATCATGGCACAGGTGACAACCATGGCTACGGCCATCATCATCGTCTGGTTAATGCCGGTCATAATCGTCGGCAAGGCCTGGGGGATCTGTACCTTGAACAGTGTCTGCCAGCTGGAAGATCCAAAAGCCCGCGAAGCTTCCACAACTTCCTGATCCACTTGACGGATACCGTGACTGGTGAGCCTAATAACAGGAACTACCGCATAAACTACGGTTGCCAATACGGCCGGCACCTTACCTGGTCCCAGCAGCATCACAGCCGGAATCATATAGACAAAGGTCGGCATCGTCTGCATGGCATCTAGAAGCGGTCTGACGACCGTATCCGCTCCGCGCACAGCCGCCAAGGCCACGCCAATCGGCAGGCCGATCAGCAACGAAAAAATTACCGCCGTAATCACGATAGCCAGAGTTTCATTCATCATGTGCCAGTAACCGCAGGCACCGATTAAAAACAGTAGGCCACCGTAAAGGACACCATTTTTATAACTGTTCATTAATTTTTTTGTCGCAAAAACTACTAAGAGAATCATCAACCACCAAGGAATCATGTCCAACGTTCCGTTGATGCCGTTGATAAGCAAACTCAGCAATTTTTTTACGGCAACAAACAGTTCACCGTAATTAATATTGATATAACGCACAAATGCATCTATAGGTTCTGCTATATTTAAATTGATCTTAGGAAATTGCAACAGCCAACTTGTCATATGTCCGCCCCCTTATTTTCTTTTAGTGCCACGCGCACTGCGTCAGCTTTATCCTGCGGCAGCCACTCTGCAAGCAAATTATCGTGTTTTTGTAAAAACCAGCGCGCCGCTTGCTCATACCCGGCTTTGTTGTCGGCAATATATGCCAGAGCCTCCGCCGTCAAAGCGCTTGATGTGTGATACTTTTTCAGAAATTCGGTGAATTCAGGCTGTCGTTTTGGGAACCGGCTGTTAGCCGCGACCATGACCACCACCGAAGGAGCTTCCGTTTCGCCTGCTTCAAAACCCTTCTGATTATAGGGCGCGTCTTCCAGCAGCACCATATCCAGTTTCCCGCTAATCCAAGTTGGTTCCCAGTTATAGCCAACTATCGGCAACCCTTTTTCATAGGCGGTTACAAACGCTGTATTCAACGTCGCCTCGCTGCCGGGACGGAAGTAGATATAATTTT
>CAYVGQ010000166.1:0-3274 GCA_964450295.1 uncultured Phascolarctobacterium sp.
AATCTTAACCGTTTGTCCGATCTGCACTACGCCACGATCCGGCTGCAACAGGCCTGCTAGAAGCTCCATCAAAGTCGTTTTGCCGCTGCCGTTAGGCCCCACGATACCGACACGGTCGTTACGCAAGAATACATAACTAAAATCTTTGATGTAGGAGATTCCATTGTAATCAAGTCCTAAATGTTCACACTCTACTATCGTCTTACCTAAACGTCTGCCGGCAGAAGTCATTTCCAAATCTTCTTGAGTAGAAATATTTTTTACTTCCTGTTCGAGTTCGTTAAACCGTTCAATTCGTTCTTTGCTTTTAGTACGCCTCGCTTCGGCACCGCGGCTGATCCAGACCAGTTCACGCCGATACACATTTCGCAGTCGTTGTGCCGCGGCTACTTCCGACTGGCGACGTTCTTCACGTTTTTGCAGAAACAAGCTATAATTGCCTGTATATAAATAAGCTTGTCCATTATCCAGTTCCAGTGTCCGGTTGACTACTCTATCAAAGAAATAGCGATCATGAGTTACCATCAGCAGCGCACCTTTACGTTTTAAAAGCAGTTGTTCCAACCAAGAAACTGTTTCATTATCCATATGATTAGTAGGTTCATCCAAAATCAAAAGTTCTGACGGGCGCACTAAAACTCCGGCTAACGCCACCCTTTTTCGTTGACCGCCGGATAATTCCGTCATCGATTGATTGAAGTTTTTTATACCCAGCTGACTAAGAATAGCTTTAGCCTCACTTTCCAACTGCCAAGCATACGCGCCGTCCATTTGCATTTGCAAATCCAGCAACTGTTTTTGACAAACGGTATTCTCCGGTGCAGCTGCGGCGGCCAAAGCAGCACGCTCATAACGGCGAAGCAGCTCCAGTAGCGGTGAATCCCCCTGAAATACCTGTTCTAAGACCGTTGCCTGCGGATCATAGTCCGGATTCTGCGACAAATATTCTATTACGCACTGACCGTTAGCCGTAATGCTGCCGCCTTCTGTCGCTTCACCAAGTGCAATATCACGTAGCAACGTGCTTTTACCTGTACCGTTAACGCCGATAATGCCTATTTTATCACCGACTTCGATATTAAAAGTGACATTTTTGAATAAAGTTCTGACACCATAGCTATGGGACAGATTTTCTATACTTAAAATCATTTTTCGCCCTCTATCCAACAGAATAAAAGCAGCCTGCCGCTGGAGCAGACTGCAGATATTTTAAATAAGTTCTACTTGAAGATCAGGATTTACAGCGGCGGCATCTTGCAAAACCAGCAGTAGTCTTTCGCCATACCAACCCAATTCTGAACCTAAGGCTATCGCCTTCGGTATTTTTAGTATAACAGGCTCACAGATTTCCGTCAAACAGTCATACAATGCGTCCAGGTTCGCACCGTAATATTCCGGCAGATCAAGTTCACTGCGCAAATAAACGTGCAGTTGTCTGACCGAACGCATTTTTTCCAGTTTTAAAGTAACTGTTTTCATCAGCGACCTCCTCAATACAGACGTTCAAAAGTCTGATAATGATCTCCCGTATAATAGATAAGCCCGTCACTGGAGTAAACGATTCTCTTGGCGTTACGATTGCCGCTGTGATAATCGATATCGCATTCTTTCCAAGATCGCCCTTCCTTCACCGGCAGTTTGCGGTCATAGTTGCCAAAATGGTCGCCGCCGATGCTCTTGCCCGGAGCGAGTTTATCAAGAGTACCTTTCTGATTCCAGCCCAATTTCTTGGCTTCGTTTTTAGTAATAAAATTACCGGGCAGTTTATGGAAGGTGTGTATATACAGGGCCACTTCCGCTTTGCCTGTATAGGCCCTGCCTACTTCCTGCTTAACGGTTACTTTGTCGCTCCGCAACTGTTTGTGTCCATTTTGTACCGCCGCAGTGATCTGAGGTGCTGCTTGCGAAGTTTTTTCAACCGAAGCTTTGTTAAAAAAGAACATTGCTCCGAATATGAACATCAATGCGATAATAATCGCCAAACTTTTTTTCATCTTATCAGCCTCTTTTTTTAAAAGAACTTTTTCATTTGATTAAAAATTCCGCGCACAATACTATCAACTACTTTATTTTCTACCCTATTCATAGTTTTGCCAATCATTTTATCGACTACAGTCGGCGGCTCTTTTTTAGCGGTATTGCGGCTACGCAGTTCTTTCTGAAAAGCTGCTTCTTCCTGAGCCTTTGCAGCGGCCTCGGCCTCTTGCTGCGCTTTGGCTGTCAAGATTTCATAAGCTGATTCACGATCCACAGACTCAGCATATTTGCTATATAAAGGGCTGGATGCGATCAGCTGGTTGCGCAAAGTATCATCAGCCACACCCAAATAACTGCGGGGCGGCATTACGTAAGCACGTTGTACCATACTCGGCACACCATCAGCATCAAGCATGGAAACTAACACTTCGCCTGTGCCTAATTCAGGCAGAGCTTTTACGGCATCTAGAGCCGGGTTGGCTCTGAAGGCCTGTGCTGCCGCCTTTAGCCCTTTCTGGTCTTTTGGCGTGTAAGCGCGCAAAGCATGCTGGATTTTATTACCCAGTTGCGACAGTACTGAATCAGGTACGTCGGAAGGCTGTTGGGTAATAAAATAAATACCCACGCCTTTAGAACGAATCAAGCGTACAATTTGCTCAATCTTATCCAACAATGATTTGGGGGCATCTTTAAAAATCAAATGCGCTTCATCGAAGAAAAAGACGATTTTAGGTTTTTCCAAATCGCCAGCTTCCGGCATCAGATCGTATAATTCTGACAACATCCAGAGGAGAAATGTCGAATACAAAAGCGGATTTTGGAACAGCTCGACACAATGCAAAAGATTGATATAGCCGCGACCATCATCGGCAACTGACAGCCAATCTTTGATATCCAACGCCGGTTCGCCGAAAAAGATATTGCCGCCCTGTTCTTCCAATCGTAATAACGCCCTTTGAATCGCTCCGGCACTTTGCACGGAAACATTACCATAAGCAGTCTTAAACTGCGCCGCATTATCCCCTACATACTGCACCATTGAACGTAAATCTTTAAGATCAAGTAGTAATAGTCCCCGGTCATCGGCAATCTTAAAAATTATCGTCATAATTCCGCTCTGAGTAGCATTTAATTCCAGCAAGCGGCTTAAAAGATCAGGACCCATCTCTGAAATAGTAGTACGAACCGGATGGCCTTTTTTTCCGAAAACATCAAAAAAACGCACAGGATAGCCCCGGAACTCAAAGTTTTCCAGTCCTAGTTTATGCAATCTTTTTTGGAAACCTTCGCTACTTAC
>CAYVGQ010000167.1:0-3241 GCA_964450295.1 uncultured Phascolarctobacterium sp.
TGGTGCAAAAACTGCAAAGCGGCTGTCACGGCTTCAAAATTGAGCATCGGTTCGCCACTACCCATAACAACAACCCGATTTACCTTCTTGCCTATCGGAGCAAGTCTGATATTAAAAATATAGACCTGCGCCAAGATTTCAGCAACAGTAAGATTACGAGTACAACCGTTCAAACCGCTGGCGCAGAAAGCACAGCCCATATCACAGCCAACTTGACTGGAAACGCAGACACTGTATCCGTAGTCATGGTGCATTAGCACTGTTTCTACAGAATTGCCGTCCGGAAGTTCTAATAACAACTTACTCGTCAAGCCATCCTTAGATGCCTGCTCACGCAGGATTTTCAGCTGTTGCGGCAACAACGTAAAATTCGCCTCCAGGATGGCAATATCTTTCTTTGAGAGATTGCGCATTTCATTAAAAGCCATCACTGATTTTTGGTACAGCCACTGGAAAACTTGCGCCGATCTAAATTTTTTCAGACCCGCGCCGACCAGCAATATTTCTAATTCACTTAAGGATAAACCAAAAAGCTCTGTTTTCACGAGTTACTCCTTACGCGCTAGTGCGCAGATATAAAAGCCGTCCGTACCATCACGCTGCGGGAAAAGCTGCAGTTCCTCAATGATTTCTCCTGTCAACGGGTGTGGAAATTCTGCATAGCTCCAATTAGGATTATTTTCTAAAAATTCAACCGGAATATAATGGTTTTCTGCTTGCTCTAAAGTACAAGTACTGTATACTAAGCGCCCGCCCGGTTTGACATAGCGCGCTGCATTGTGCAATATCGCGCGCTGCAAAGGGGGAAAAGTTTTTAAATCAAATTTATTCTTCTTCCAACGCGCTTCCGCACGACGGCGCAATACCCCCAATCCTGAACAAGGTGCATCGACTAAAACGCAGTCAGCGATTTCTTTCCATTCTGCATTGAACTCGGTAGCGTCATATACCAAAGGCTGAATAATACCGATACCTAATCGCTGAGCATTGTCTTCAATCAGCTTTATTTTATGTTCATGAATATCGGTTGCATAAATAACGCCGCTGTTTTGCATCAATTGCGCCAAATGGGTTGTTTTTCCGCCCGGAGCACTACATATATCAATCACAGTTTGTCCGGGACGCGGTGCTAAAATAGGTGCTACCAGCATAGAACTTTCGTCCTGCACATAAAATTTATCGTTGTATTTATTGAAAAGCAAGCCAAGTGAAGGAATTTTACTGCATACGATTCCCTCCTTACACCAACGTGACGGTTTGGCGTCAAAACCGTCATCTTGCAGTTGTTTCAGCAACGCTTCGCGATTGGTGAGCAACGTATTTACGCGTAGAGTCAGTGGTGGCGGTTGATTGTCAAAACGGCATAAGGCTTGTGTTTCATCAAAACCGAACTGTTTGAGCCAGCGTTTTACCAGCCAATCCGGATGTAACTCTTTCAGCGCCAGATACTGCTTAGAGTCTTTAGTGGCATCCGGATAAACAACACTGTCTTTATTACGTACAGCATTGCGCAGCACACCGTTGACAAATTTAACGATACCTTCATGTCCAAATTTTTTTGCTAAATTTACAGACTCATTACAAGCAGCAGAGGCCGGAATGCGTTCCAAAAAATAAATTTGGAAAACACCCAGCCGTAAAATATTTAAAATCATTGGTTCAATTTTATCTAAAGGGCGTGAAACCAGTTGCCCCAACAACCAATCGATAGTGCCCTTAGCTTTGACTGTGCCATAAACCAGCTCGGTCACAAACTTTCTGTCTTGTTCATTATATTTTTGTTTGTTCAGAAATTTGCCAAGTGAGATATTGGCGTAAGCACCATCAGTAAAAACACTATTGATGACCCGTACCGCCGTCAGGCGAGCATTAGGTACAGCATTTTCTGCGCTAGTCTGTCTGTTAGTGTTCGCCATACTTATCCTCTTTTATTTCTAAAAATTCTACTATTGCCGCCTCGACCCTCTTGATATCAACGCGCGTATTGAAGCATGGCCCAAAGGGACGTTCATTAAGCACGCCGATAACCGGCAAAGGAAACACGTCCTGTATACCGCTGGTCAGATCGCGTTCGCAAGCAACAGCAACGATAGCTTTGGGTCTTATTTGCTTGACCATCTGGCGCGCTAAAGTACCGCCGGTGGCTACCGCCATATGGATGCCGTATTTATGCGCCAGTCCCAACATCGCGCCGACGCTACAGGCACCGCATTGATGGCAGTTTTCAATATTGCGGGTTATTTTATGTACGCAGGTATCCAGTTGAATACAGTGCGGTGTCAAAATCATGATCCTATCAGCAGGCACCTTGACACGGTGCTGTTTGACCAAATGATTACTAACTTCAATAAAGGACTGTTCAATCTTACTGCGCGGTATATCGAAAATACGCCCCAAAAACACAGCAAACGGAAATAAAATATTCACTGCTTTCCAAGCCCAAAAATAAAAGATTTTCATAATAGGCACGCCTAAAATAGCCAGCACGATACCGGCTACACCAGCTAATAAAGCCAATGCTGAAATAATAGCGATTCCGCCAAAAAACACGGGCAGTTTGCCGTTGATCTGCGCCAGTCCCGGCAAAGCAACACGCCACGCCAAATAAATGACCATTGCGCCTATCAGAGCGCTGCCCAAGGTCAGTGAAACGAAAACTCTTTTTTTGGGTTTGAATACATTTTCAATTTCTATCATTTCTTACCCCTCAATACTGCTTAACACAGTACCCGGTTCAACACCGCGCCCATTACAGAAAAATTTTGCTTCCATACGTTTTTTTGATTCCGGTTGTACTTCCAGAACCTCTAAAGTGCCTGTACCACAGGCAACCAGAAAACTTTTTTTAGTAACGGCAATCACTGTGCCTGCTGCGGCTTTTTGACCGTCAACCGGTACAGTTTTCCATATTTTTAAGGTTTTACCGTCAGGTAAATTGGTAAAAGCCCCCGGAGCCGGGTTGAACCCGCGTACCAGATTGTGAATCTGTTGCGCTGATTTTGACCAGTCAATTTTTTCCATAGCACGATTCAAGAGCTTGGCATAAGTAGCCTCGGCATCATTTTGTTTTACCGGGCAAACCGTGCCGACAGATATTTTTCCCAAAGTTTTTAACAATAATTCGGCGCCAACCACCTTTAGTTTATCGTGCAACTCGCCCATCGTCATTTCATTATCAATAGGAACAGCTACCTTACTGAGCATATCGCCGGTATCCATACCAATATCCATCTGCATGATA
>CAYVGQ010000168.1:0-3227 GCA_964450295.1 uncultured Phascolarctobacterium sp.
TGGCTGGCCGTGGCTGTGCGGTGTTATTTATTATTTTTTGCTTTTTCTGTTTTTTAATAGCAGTCCGAGCGATGATTTTACAGTGCAGGAGCGGCGGATCTTGATTGGTTTGTGTTGCTGCAGTCTTGCCTTCGTGGGGATGTATGATAAACTGCGCCCACAACCGCTTACAGCGCATTTTATTGACGTTGGTCAGGGGGATGCTGCGCTGGTTATTACACCGCAACGCAGAACGATATTGATAGATACCGGCGGACTGCGCGGAGATTATGATCCGGGTAGTCGGATTATTGTGCCGTATTTGCGTTATTTGGGCATACGCAGCTTGGATATGATGCTACTGAGCCACGGACATCACGATCATGCTGGCGGCGCAGCGGCTGTAGCCCAAGCGGTACCAATAACAAAGATTGTTCTGCCGCAAGAAGAACCTTCGTTAGATGTCAAAAACTTATTGCAGCATACTCGGGCGCAGGTTGTAACTGCGTCTACAGGCGCAGAGTATCATTTGGGTAATACTTCTATCCGGATAGTGACAGCGCCGATTCCTACAGGTACAAATGATGCTAACGAGAGCTCGTTGATTGTACGTATTGCCGACGCCGGAGGAAGCATAGTTTTTACAGGTGACGCCACAGAGGAAGAAGAACTCTTGGCGGCGGGCAGCATTTTGCCGGCACAGATACTGAAGGTCAGTCATCATGGCAGCAATAATTCATCAACAATGCCGTTTTTAACTGCGGTAAAGCCACAGATTGCCGTGATTTCCGTCGGCGCCGACAATAGCTATGGACATCCGGGCAGAGAAACGCTGCAAAGGCTGACAGAGTGCGAGGCAAAGGTTTGGCGTACAGATGAGGCGGGAGCCATAAAAGTTACTTTTGACGCGGGCAAGGTAAAATGTTATAGTTATCGGTATCAAAAGGAATATTTTTAAGAAAGTAGATAAATATAAAAATAGATTTTGGTGCAAAAATCACCTATTGGCAAGATATTCATTGAGCAGATTGGGTAAGGAGCAAAACAATGGAGATTACGGCAGAAAAGATTATACAGCAGTTGAATAATGGTGAGCAGGTCGCAGGCGTAATCGCAGTGTTTGGTGAAGAAGGTTATTATAAAGATAAAATAGCAACTGCTTTGCCGCAAGTTGTATTTGGTGATGTCGCTCCGGAAGACAGGGAAGTAACTGTTTTTGAAAGTGATACTGATTTAAAAGAACTTTTTGCAGTAATCAACACCTGTCCTTTTTTTTCGGGACGTAGCCTGGTTGTGCTGAAAGACGAAAAATTATGGGGTGGCGACAAAGAAGCGGGTGAAAAACGAAAACAGCAGCAAGAGGAACTGGCTGTATTGCTGGCAGATGTACCGGAATATTGTCAAGTGCTGCTTTTAGGGAAAAAAATTGATAAGCGGAGTAAGCTGTATAAAAGCTTGCTCAAAAATGCCGCCATGGTTGAGTGTAACCCGATGAAGGCTTATTATCTCAAACCCTGGCTGGACGAGCAAGCTGCGGCGCATGGCTGCCGGTTTGATTACGAAGCTTCACAGACGATTATAGAATATTTATCAGTAACTGAGAATGTGCCTTTGTTGCTGTTGGAGCAGGAGATAGAAAAGCTGTATGTTTATGCCGGAACTAGAAAAATATGGACAAAGGATGATGTAGAACAGGTTTTTTCCGCGCTTCCGGAAGTATCGCGTTTCGCACTGCTGAATGCTATTTCAGAAAAACGTATAGGTCCGGCATTGCATATTTTAGGGGAAGAACGTAAACATGGTACTGTGGTAATTGCATTGTGCGGATTGATTTCTTTTCAGGTGCGACGTTTGGGAAGGGTTAAGGAGTTATTGGATGGGCAGGCTTCGCAGAGGGAGATCGCGTCGGAATTAAAGGTGAGCCTTTTTGCTGTTAAAAAAATGACGGAGCAGAGTCGACACTTTACACTGCGTGAATTGGAACAAACTCTTTTGGATTTGGCGCAACTAAATATAGAAGTGCGTTATGGCGGACGAAAGTTTGAAAAATTAGAAGAGATTTTGATTCGCCTTTTAAGTAGTTAAGGTGTTGGAAACAGACCTTACCAAAGTGGAAAAGTTTATTTTAAAGCTGGACAAATTTAGGCAATTTTTGTTATAATTATATCGTTAGATCAATGGGGATCTTTCTATTTTGTTGTCTAAAATAGAAAGATCTTTTTGTTTTTCTTATAAATAATTTTACCAGTTTTTGGAAAGGAGCGCGGCGTTAAACCGCATGTGATTGATATGTTTAATAAAGAAATGTTGTATTACATCAAACCGGAGCAACAGAATTTTGTCGAAATAAAAAGTTTGTTGGAGGCACATCCGGAAATTAAATTTGTTTCTTTTATGGGGGTCGATTTTGCCGGTAATGATACGGATGAAAAAGTGCCCGTCAACCTTTTCCTTGCTGATATTGAAAGTTTTCTAGAGGGCATGGCGGCTCAGACCGACGGGTCTTCTGTTGTATTGCCAGGCATTGCTACCTTGAATAATGCCCGCGTCGATATGAAAGCTGATAAAAGCGTCAACTGGTATATTGATTATAATTATGAGCATTTTGATGCCAATACCGGTAAAATGGTTGGTACTCTGCGTATTCCGTGCTTTTTGATCCATAATGATATTTTTGTTGATTCCCGGTCTATTTTGCAAAATAGTTTGGACTATGTGGAAACGCAATTACTGGAACTATTCAAAAAGCATCCGCAAATCCCCGGTTTGGAACATATTGATCTATCGCAGATCGACAAGCTGGTTTTCACCTGTGCTACTGAGCTGGAATTCTGGGTCAAATCTCCGCGTGAAGATGCGCCCATCGAAGCTTTATCATCTTCGCAGATGATGCAAGAACAGTATTGGCAGCGTACCCGCGGTAATGTGCGTACCGCTTTAGAACAAACCATCGAAACTATGGAGGCCTATGGTTTGGAACCGGAAATGGGGCATAAAGAATGCGGCGGTGTCCGCGGTCAAATTGACGGCAACGGTCATATGACTCATGTTATGGAACAACTGGAGGTGGATTGGAAATTTAACATTGGTTTGCAGACGGCAGATAATGAACTGTTGGCTCGTATCATTGTCAAAGAAGTTTTTCGAATGAATGGACTTGAGGTATGCTTTCAGGCCAAACCGATTAATGGTGTTGCCGGCAGCGGTGAACATACACATGTAGGCATAGCCGCAAAAATAAAAAACGG
>CAYVGQ010000169.1:0-3226 GCA_964450295.1 uncultured Phascolarctobacterium sp.
CCTTCGGCAAGGTCCGCATTACTTTAGCCTTCCACGGCAGTGGTGTTCCCGGTGGTCACGCCTGTGGCTTTATTGTAGATTTTCATGGTACTAAAATATATTTTGCGGGTGACACAGCCTTATTTAGCGATATGCGCTTGTTGCAACGCTTAGACAGCTTTGACTACGCCGTGCTTCCCATCGGCGATAATTTTACAATGGGTCCCCAAGACGCGGCCATTGCTGCTGAATTTTTAAAACCGAAGTACATAATCCCAGTACATTATAACACTTGGCCTCTTATCGCTCAGGATCCGGTTAAATTCAAAAATAACGTTGAAAAAAATACATCTTCCAAGGTTCTGCTCGTCAATCCTGGAGAGAGCATTGAACTAGCTTAATTTTACCTTCACTTAATTTAAGTAAAATTACATAAAGACAGGAGGCACAAAAAGTGCCTCCTGTCTTTTATTTTTATTCTAAATATTTTGCTGTAAAATAGGGTTTCAAAACATTTTCATTCCTCTGCAAATCAACCTCCTCTTCAATGATAATATTGCCGCCGGCCACAACGATGCCTTTAATTATACAACCACGACCAATTTGCAGATTATTTTTTACTACCACTAAAGCTTGCTCCAAGTGGACATTGTCACCAAGTTTTAGATTTCCGCCCACTACAAGCGTTATCCGCCCCGGCAAATGCAAATCTGATTCTATTGTCACATTTTTTTCAGCTAATAAAAATGCATCACCGTTAACTTCCGGCATTAAAGAAGGTATTGTCACGCCATAAATATCGTCATTGTAATAAACGCCTCTACCAAAACCGGTCTGCTGATATTCTTCCTTGGTGAGAAAGTCATAACGCCGCCATTTTTTATAAGCGCTGATATCTAATCCGGCTAAAATATTACCTGCTTCATCGACGATTGCTGAAGCATCTGCCGCTCTTACAGTGCCCGTAATTTCACCGCCAGCCGTCATCGTATTATTATAAAAAGATTTTTTTTCGCCCAATGGTGCCTGCAGGCAAATCTCCGTCAAAGCAATAGTATTACCTGTAGTAGCCGCCACGACCTTAAGAAGGCGGCCAGGTAAAACCTCATCTTTTTGCAGCAAGGTTTCGATTGTTAGCGTTTCTCCCTCAGGGTATAATGTTGTTTCTGCAATTACCAAGTCTGTTTGCAATTCTCCTCTTTGTTCCAACTCCAAAGAACAATCTAAAACATCTGCAGCAGCCGCTTGCAACTGTCGCCGCTTGATTACTTCATTGGCAGCGGTTACTTCATTACAAACAGAATGGTATAAAGCTTCTACAATACCTACTAAAATTATGCTCAGTAATAAAACAACTATACTGACACTACCGCGACAATTATTTAATAGCTTCTTCATTCTACCAAACCATTACTTAAAAGAAGAACTTTATAACCAGCTAATTTTCTGCCACTTTTAAGATCCTGCATTTTGATTTTCAATAAAATTTCTTTGCTATTTACTTGTTCCGCCGTGAATTGCAACACTTTTACTGATGCTAAAGAAAGCACATTGACCCCCTTTTGCGTATTATTTTTTATTTCACGGTACAATCTTTCACCGCTGGTATAAAAAGTGACCTGCCGATTTCCAAAAATCTCTTTGCAGACTAATTTACTATTCTTACCATTATCTATTATCTTCACAGTAGCCGCATTTAAAAATACTTCTCGTTCGGGAAAAGATAAACTATACCTCACTGCACGATACAGCATCATATCTGCCTGAAGCTTTTGCCAACCTGACAGCATTTGTTTTAGCCCGCCTGAAAAAATTAGGGATAATATTACTATCTGCTAATAAAAATCCCTTACTTTTGTATAACATAGCGAATCCTGTTCACAATAATCTTTCCGTTTTCTTTTTGACGTACCATCACCATTTGCTGCTTTA
This sequence comes from uncultured Phascolarctobacterium sp., assembly GCA_964450295.1. Taxonomy (GTDB): domain Bacteria; phylum Bacillota; class Negativicutes; order Acidaminococcales; family Acidaminococcaceae; genus Phascolarctobacterium. The sequence goes on from CAYVGQ010000169.1 coordinate 1,912, forward strand.
TACCATTACCGCAGTCGGATTCTATAGTTTCTAACTGCAGCTTTTCATCTGCATCTTCATCCGCTGTTTTCGAATCATGGGTTGCAATCAAATCCAAAGCCCTCTCTTTTTGATTGTGCTGCTGCATGATTTTAATACACCCCTGATAAGCAGTTAATACGGAACAACAGGTAATACTTACAAAAAGCAAAACAAGCACTGTTTCAGTAAATATAAATCCCCGTCTATTTGCTGTCACTAATAACAACCCTTCCTGTCACCGGCTGCACTTCAATTTTTTTTACCAGCTGCGGCAGCTGCCTATTTTTTATCTGTACTGCAAAATATGCTTGTGGAGCTCCTTCGTCTGAAAAACGAATAACTGAAGTGTTGGGGCTGTAAAAATACAACTTTCCCTGAGATATTTTTTTTAAATTTACAACTTTATTGAGCAAACCACTACGATAAACCGCATAGCTCTGACTGCTAAGATCAAGCGTTATCTTACTCTGTTTTTGGAGCGTGGAATGCCAAAATGATACTTGTTGCAAAGCAGTTATATCCGCTGCGAAACTTTGACAAAAGTTCTCCATTTCCATCCTCTGCCGCATCTTATCAAAACGTTCCGTACCAGGATACAAAAGTAATGCCAATAAAAAATAGAGGCTGATATATACCAATAACTCCACTAAAGTAAAACCGTTACGACGCTTACTGCTGCGACTGGCTACCATCAGAAAGGACTACTGTGCCTTCAGCATTTTTCCCGCTTAAGGTATAAGTAAGTGTATCAGTGCCGGCAGAATACTTAAACGGTTCATTCACTGCATCGTTAAAAGTCTTGCCTTTGGCAATATAATCATCGGTTAAGTCACTTAACTCATCGGGACATTTTCCTTGTTCCATCTTATATAACTGAATAGCACTGTCCATTGTAACCAAATCGTTTTTAAGTTTAGCATTCCTAGCTTTTTTATTGGCAGAATCGATAGAAGGCAACAACATGCCCGCTAATACTCCCAACATAGCTGTAACTGCAACTAGTTCGATTAATGTAAAACCTTTACTAGCATGATTTTGACTATAATTTTTCATTTTAACACTTCTTTCATTCATATTCTGGCATTTCAGTTAAAAGTGTAAGCAACGGCCCTGCTACCATAAAAATCATTGCGGCTACTGCTATGGCAAGTACCACCAATAAAACCGGTTCCAATAATGCTTTCATATTATTCAACGCAGCTGTAAAATCATGTTCCAATATTTGCGAAGCTTCTCTTAACATTTGTGCCAGCGATCCCGAATTTTCACCGACCAATAAAAATTCTATTGTTAG
>CAYVGQ010000170.1:0-2853 GCA_964450295.1 uncultured Phascolarctobacterium sp.
GGGCGGACTTGTTTTTGGAGTTGGCTGGGGCCTTTTGGGGTATTGTCCGGGCACCTCTATAGGGGCAGTGGGCGAAGGCCGTTTGGATGGATTATGGGGCATTGCCGGTATGCTGGTCGGTGCAGGTATTTTTGCCGTCGCTTATCCAACTTTGCAGAAGACCGTTCTAACCTGGGGTAACTTTGGTAAGATTACGATACCGCAGGTACTGGGGGTCAATCATTGGTTGGTAGTTATTCCGGTTATTATTCTGACGGTGCTGTTCTTTAAATTTCTAGAAGCTAAAGATCTGTAAAAATAAAAAATACAGACTGCTTACGGCAGTCTGTATTTTTTTTGCCTGCGTGCAAAGCAGGCGGCAAGTATTTTAGTTCCTTGTTAGCTGCCGAGCTTGTCAGCAGAGTTTAGCGAACCTTTTATTTAATCAGTTCCATACCGATTTTAAGAGCTTGCTTGTTCTTTTCCTCAGTACCTTTGGGTACGCGGTTTAAAACAGCCGTGACCAGTGATTCTTCGCTGACGATGCCCGTTAGTTTAACTAAAGCACCTAGCGCGATGATATTGGCAAATAAAGCCTTGCCCAAAATTTCTTTAGCATTGTGCGTTATGGGCAGTTCGTAAACCTTGCCTCCGAAGTCAGGCACTGTGCTAACAAATAAGCTGTCCGTCACCACAATGCTGTCGGCGGTCAAGTCGTGTGAATATTTGTTTGCCGCTTCTTGGCTCATGACCAGTAAAAAGTTTGGGGTGGTAACCTTAGGAAAATGAATCACATCGTCAGAGATGATGACTTCCGCTTTAGAAGCGCCCCCGCGGGCTTCCGGACCATAGGACTGGGACTGGATCGCCAGCTTGCCGTCTAAAAGTGCCGCCTCAGCTAGAATGATGCCGGCCAGTATTAGACCTTGACCGCCGGTGCCGGATAAACGTAATTCCTGTTTCATCTTATTTACCTCCTTGCGCTCTGGCGATCAACTTGTCGTAGGCTTCCGTATATTCTTGTTTGCCTTCTTCCTGATACAGAACGCCGATAGGGAATTTTCCCTCTTTTTGTTCAGCTGTCATTTTGTCCCAAGCGGCCAGAGTAACTGCATGATCGCGTTGCCATTTCATCATGTCTGCCGGGCCGCCCATTTTGTTTTGGCGTCCGAAGGAGATGGGACAGGCGGTAACTGCTTCGATGAGGCTGAAACCTTTGTGTTCAATGCCTTTGGCAATCAAATCCACTAGGATTTGGGCGTGAAAGGTTGTGCCGCGGGCAACAAAAGTTGCACCGGCAGCTTTCACAAGTTCGGCGACGTTGAAGTCCTGTTCTATGGTGCTATAGGGGGCAGTGGTTGCCTTGGAACCTGTCGGCGTCATTGGTGAATACTGACCGCCGGTCATGCCATAAATACTATTATTATAAAGTACTACCGTCATATCAATATTGCGCCGGGCAGCGTGAATCAGATGGTTGCCACCGATCGCCGTAGCGTCACCATCGCCGGTGACGACGATCACAGTCAGCGAAGGATCTGCCAGCTTGACGCCGGTTGCCACCGGCAAAGCGCGCCCATGCGCGGAGTGGACGGTATTGAAATCAAGATAACCGGAGGCGCGGCTGGAACAGCCGATACCGGAAATAACTGCTACCCGATCTTTGTCAAGGGCAAGCTTGTCAACTGCTTTGACAATGGTGCCGGTAACGACGCCATTGCCACAGCCGGGACACCAAATATGCGGCAAGCGACCCGGACGGAAATATTTATCGATCATTGCTTCCATGTTCATAATCAGATCTCCTCTCCTTTTTAGGCCATAGCCTTTTTGATTTCTGCCAAAAGCTGAGCCGGAGTTGCCGGTTCGTTGTCGTATTTTGCATACAGCGCAACGGGTACCTTACCGGCCACGACGCGTTCTACTTCCAGTACATACTGGCCGTAGTTCAGTTCGTGAACCAAAATGCCTTTGACCGTCGAGGCAAGTTCGCGGATCTGTTGGTCAGCCAGCGGCCAAATTGTGATTGGACGCATTAGACCTACTTTAAGCCCTTCCTTACGAGCCATATCGACGGCTTCGTAAGCAGTGCGCGCGGCACCGCCGAAGGCAATGACGGCATATTCTGCGTCTTCCGTTCGATAGTTTTCTACTTGGACAATGTCTTCCAGATTGTTATAAAGTTTATCGTGTTGGCGCTTGGTAGCTGCCTGCGTTGCCGCCGGAGTTCCTTTAGGGAACCCAGTTTCGTCGTGGACGAGGCCTGTTACATGCCAGCGGTAGCCGCTGCCAAAAGCAGGCATAGCGGGGACAAGACTTTCGTCAGTAGCGTAAGCCTTAAAGTCTTCCGGTTTGCAGTCGGGCTGCTTGCGTTCGGCCTGGGGAATTTCGCTATAATCGTCGGGCAATTCAATTTTCTCACGCATATGGCCGACGACTTCGTCCATCAGGAGAACTACCGGTACACGATATTTTTCACTGAGTGCGTAAGCACGCAAGGTAAGTTCAAAACATTCAGGAACGCTGGATGGGGTCAGTGAGATCATCCAATGATCGCCATGAGTGCCCCAACGAGCTTGCATGATATCGCCTTGGGAAGGTGAAGTAGGTTGGCCGGTAGAAGGACCGACACGCTGAACATTGACAATAACAAGGGGTATTTCTGCCATACAGGCATAGCCAATCAGCTCCTGCTTTAAAGAAAAACCCGGTCCGCTTGTAGCGGTCATAACTTTTTTGCCGGTAAGTGAAGCACCGATAATCGCGCCCATGGAAGCAATTTCATCTTCCATCTGAATGAATTTACCGCCGACGAGGGGTAGGCGTTCGGCTAAAGACTCGGCTACCTCGGTGGAAGGGGTGATGGGGTAGCCA
>CAYVGQ010000170.1:2863-3223 GCA_964450295.1 uncultured Phascolarctobacterium sp.
GATTTTGGACATGATTTCAACTCCTCCGTTTTACTTTTCTACAAAAATCGCAAAGTCAGGGCAGCGCGTTTCACACTGGCGGCACTGGATACATTTATCCTCGGCTACAACTTCTACTTTTTCAATCTCGCTGATTGCCAGAACCTGTTTCGGGCAGAAAGCCACGCAAATACCGCAACCTTTACAACGATTAATATGAACCTTTAGACTCATGATTGCGACCTCCTTATTTCTTGAACTGTCCGCTGTTGCGGAAGAAAGTAATTAAAATAATTATTGCTTTCATATGATTCTAACTCTATTATATAGTAAAGCAACAGCGATATAAACCCCTAAAAAGAGTGGGGAAATAAAATCGCG
>CAYVGQ010000171.1:0-3167 GCA_964450295.1 uncultured Phascolarctobacterium sp.
ATGATTTTCGGGAAGAAAATTCAACTGGCTTTGAGTACCTAAAAACCAACCCTTTCCAGTCAGTAACCCAGAACCAATGGCAATTTTAGACTGAATAACATGATAGCCGGCACCAAAAGGATCAAGCTCGGGATTCAGAAAGACTCTAATCCTGTTTTTCTGATATTCTTGAAGTATATGCCACAGCGCAGGCATCAAAGCAAGCAACCCACAACCCATATACAGAAGCCATTTTAACTTAAACCCGCTTACCAGCAACATACCCAGAAGGATAGCCATAAAAACCAGCGATGTTCCCAAATCCGGTTGTTTTAAAACCAGTACAAAAGGTACAAATACATACGCCAGCACAGGCAAGTAATCCGTAAATTTATCAAAAAACTCCAAACGTTTATTTAAAAATGCGGCTAGGCATATTATTATTATTATTTTAGAAAATTCAGAAGGTTGAATACTTAAAGGACCAATTTGAATCCATCTTTGAGCACCCAATTGACTTTGTCCCACAAGCATTACCGCCAAAAGAATCACAATATTAAATATATAAAGTGGTTTTGCAATATCTTTTAGCAGACGATAATCAAAACGCAGCGAAAAAATCACCAATACTATATCAATCGCTAAAAACAGACTCTGGCGTTCAACATGCCAGTCTTTACCTGTTGCAACCGCAAAAGAATGCGTAGCGCTGGCAATAAGACATATACCAATGCCGACCAGGCCTAAAATAGCGCCGATCAGCCACCAGTCCAAATTACGAAAATATCTATTTTGCTGCATTTGTTATCCTTTCTACAACTATTACTGCTTTTTTGTTTCCGGAGGAATCAAGCCTTCTTCTCTAAACCATTCTTCAAAAACTTTATAAACAACAGGCCCGGCCGACGTTGAGCCAAAGCTACCCTGTTCTACAACTGCCGCTACAACCAGTTCCGGCGAGTCTACCGGTCCATAGGCTACAAACAACCCATGATCACGGCCATGAGGATTTTCAGCCGTACCCGTCTTAGCCGCCGTTGGTCTTGGCAGATTGGCAAAATAAGCTGCTGTTCCACCCGGTTGTGCCACACCCATTAATCCTTGTTTGATCAAATCTAATGTTTTCTGAGAAATTCCCAGCGAATATGGTTCTTGATGCTGGCGAACTTCATAAATACTGCCGTCATTGTTCAATACCTTATCTACTAGATAAGGCTCATGATAAACACCACCACTGGCAATACAGCTCATCATAACCGCCATCTGCAACGGCGTCGCCAAATCAATCCCCTGACCAATAGATGCATTAAAGGTATCACCCAGCGTCCAGTCCTCGCCTGTAAAAATTTTTCTTTTATTTTCCGGGGTAGGCAAAAGTCCTGAAGCTTCTCCTTCAAGTTCAATACCCGTTTTTTTGCCGAAGCCAAATTTTTTAGCAAAAGCAACAATATTATCAATGCCCAACCGATTGCCCATCTCATAAAAATATACGTTATCAGACATACTCAAGGCCCGCTGAAAATTAATCCAGCCCAAAGCCTCTCCGCCGGTATTGCCCATCGGGACAAGCCAATGCTTACCAGAATCGAATATAAGTTCTTCGGGTGTTACCTTTCCCAGTTCCAATGCGGCCGTACCAGTAACTATTTTAAAGGTCGAACCCGGAGGATACTCACCTGAAATTACTTTATTGCCCATCGGATAATTGGGGTCATTATTAATATTCTGCCAATCTTTCACCGAAATTCCATTAACAAATAAGTTCGGATCAAAAGCAGGTCTGCTGACCATGGCTCTTACCGCACCACTGCGCGGATCAATCGCTACGATAGCAGCAGCTCTTGCCTTGGGAGCAATGCCACTGGAACGCAAGTACGCTAAATGCTCATCAACAGCTTTTTCTAAAACTATCTGTAGATCTTTGTCAATCGTCAGTTGCAAACTTTTCCCGGGGATTGGATCACGCCGCCCGAGTTGTTGCACAGCAGTTCCGGCAACGTCAACTTCTTCATCAAAGCTTCCATCAACGCCACGGATCATTTTATCAAAAGTTTTTTCCAAACCAAATTTGCCAACAACACTGCCTCCGGGCATCCCTTGATAACTACCTTGAGTTATATCATATTCACTGGCTTCTCCGACATATCCCAGAGCATGTACGGCTAGTTCTTTATATAAATAGTTGCGTATCGGCTGTAGTTCAAGTAACACACGTGGGAGTTCCTGCCTACGTTCTTCAATTTTAGTAATGATTTCCGGTGAAACATTACTTTTTAATCTTGTGGGCTCATAACTGTTTTGGTTCGCCGCAATCCGTTCTTTAATCTGTTCGGCCGGCATTTCCAAAATTTCTGCTAATATACTGATGGTTTTTTGATTGCTATTTTGATCCTGTCTTTGCAGAGCAACAGCATAACCAGGTACATTATTAACCAATTCCTGCCCTTTATAATCAAAAAATAAACCACGTGGGGCAATAATTTTCGTTCGTCGCAGTCTATTGCCATCAGCTTGATTAGCGTAATAGTCACCTTTGTACAGCTGCAAATAGGCCATTCTGCCGAGTAAAACCAAAAAAATACATGTTGCTGCTACAAGCATCATTTTCAAGCTGCGAGCGTATTTTTTATTCAGCACAATCCGACCTCCTTCATTTAATGCAGCCCATCATCACTTTCTATCCACTGTTGTATTTTTTCGGTAAGCAAATAGAATGGAATCATAAAAAGAATATTTCCCAGGCAATACGCTATCGCATTTTGCACCGCAATTCCTAACAGCAGTAACGAAAGGTTTTTTGCCAAAATTATCTGTACGATAAGATAACAGGCGCGCAAAAAAAACGTCATTACTCCTATCGCCACTACATTATACAATATGCTGTCTTTGAAAACTTTCTCTTTAGTATAGCCTACATAGTACCCCAGCGCAGTTCTGGTTAAAATGTGGAACCCAAAGATTCCGCCAGTCAAAATATCTTGAAACAAACCCACTACAAATCCTGCTACCCCGCCATCAACGGCTCCTTTTAAAATAGAGTAACAATAAAGCAGTACTAATAACAGATCAAATTTCAACCAAGTCGCCTGTGGAAGGTTCATTTGTAAAGACAAACATAACAGAAACAGGACGGGCCAAATCAGTTTCCTCATTGTGCCTGTCCCCCTTTTGCGTTGCTATTTAATTTG
>CAYVGQ010000172.1:0-724 GCA_964450295.1 uncultured Phascolarctobacterium sp.
GCCCTGAGCCAGTCCAACCGTTGTTGTTGATTTGCCTTCGCCGGCCGGCGTAGGGGTAATTGCCGTTACCAAAACCAGCTTGCCTGCCGGTTTATCTTCCATTCTGCGAATTAAATCCATGGACAATTTGGCTTTATAACGACCATACATTTCAATCTCTTCTTCACTGATGCCAAGTTTGGCAGCTACCTCGGTAATCGGCAACATTTTAGTTTGCTGAGCAATTTCAATATCGGACAACATAAATAACGCCCTCCTCTTAGCTTTTACATCTAAATTATCTTATATATCTTCTGTGCCGGTAGCTTTTTCCCTGCCGGCCGGCCAATATTCTTATATAGATTTCCCTGCTTTTATTCAAACCAGATCTCTATCTGCGTTCCTTCCGGCACAATAGCCCCGGGCGGCTGCGACTGTTTCCGCGCCCGTCCGCTTCCATGCGGCAGCAAAATTAATCGTCCCTGTTGTATCAGTTCGGCGGTCTGACGCATATCCAAGCCGCTAAAATCAGGCAGTTTTATTTTACCGTCCGCCATTATTTCCATATGCGGAACTTTAGCAGGCTTGGGAATATTAGCAGTTACAATGTTAGTCTGTGTATGCTGCTCAAATGAAGGCAATCCTTCGCTACTATTGGGTTGAATTCCTTTAGCAACAAGAATCTGCTGCAATGTATCGCGAAAGACAGGCGCGGAAACCTGCGACCCATAGAAAGCTCCCTTCG
>CAYVGQ010000172.1:734-3154 GCA_964450295.1 uncultured Phascolarctobacterium sp.
CAACAAAGGAAGCAATATATTTTCCGGCGGCGTAGCCGCCTGTCTCTGCCAGTTTTTCTGCCGTACCTGTTTTGCCGGCAATGCGGTACCCTTTGATTGAGGCCGCTTTACCACCACCGGTTGCAACAACCTGCTCCATCATATCTCGCATCTGTGCCGCCACTTCTTCCGTCATAACGCGGCGCACGACTTTTTTTTCTCCCCGACGCAAAATGCGTCCGTCAGGCATCACGATTTTATCGATAATATACGGTTGCAGAAGCTCGCCGCCGTTAGCAATCGCACAAATTGCCCGCAATACCTGCAAAGGTGTGGCAGCAATACCCTGTCCGATAGACATTGTTGCAATATCCGGTTTATACATATTATCAGGATTATAGAGAATACCTTCTTCTTCTCCGGGCAACTCGATACCTGTAACACTCCCAAAGCCGAATTTTTTACTGTAATCAATCATTCTGTGTGCGCCCAACTGCATACCCAACTGTACCATACCGGTATTGATTGAAAATTTGATAACATCCTTAAATGGCACTTGACCCATACTTTCGCCATCCCAGTTGCGAATCCTGCGGTCAGCGATTTGGATACTGCCGGTATCATTGATTATAGTCGTCGGTGTAATAATCTTTTCTTCAAGCCCCATTACGCCAACTATTGGCTTAAAAACTGAACCCGGTTCATAAATAGTTGAAATAGCCCGATTCGTCCAGTTAGCCGGCGAATATTTATAAAAGGTGTTAGGATCAAAGCTGGGACGGTTAGCCATTCCCAAGATTGCACCCGTATTAGGATCCATCAGAATAACTGTCGCGCTGGCAGCCTTGGTATCCTTCATCGCTTTGTCCAAAGCATCTTCTAACACAAACTGAATCTTACTGTCCAGCGTCAAATAAACAGAAGGCATTGTTTGCGGGCGCGCTTTATTGAAGCCACTGTCACCCATAGCGCGTCCTAAGGCATCGATGACTTCCTCCTGCTGTGTTTCTGCTCCCTTAACTACCGAATCCAGTGCCAGTTCGATACCACTCAGTCCATTGTCATCAATTCCGACAAAACCCAGCACCTGAGCAGCCATTGATTTTTTTGTATAATAGCGTTTACTTTCTTCTAAAAAATGCAGTCCGGGCAGCTTGTTTTCTTTGATCAGTCGCTCCACTTCCGCTGCTTCCTTAGGTTCCATGCTGCGTTTCAGCCAGATAAAACGCGCTTCGCTAGTGAAATCTGCATATAATGTATCTGCCTTCATCTGCAGTACACCTGCCAAGAGATCCGCTGACAAACGCTTCACGTCGCGATCAGGCTTTGCGCCTTTTTGGGTAGGATTGTCATGCATCTCGACAGGATCGACATACAACGACTTCGACATAATACTGACGGCCAACTCTTCACCGTTGCAGTCTAAAATCGCTCCTCGGGGTGAATACTTAGTCACCTTGCCGGTGACCTGACTATTGGCGCGCTTCGCCAGTTCTTCATTTTCAAAAACCTGTAGCCAAGTCAGGCGCAAAAATACAGCACCAAAACCCACAAAAATCAGCAAGGCTAAAACGGCAAAACGTTTTTTACCGCTACGGAGCGAAAATTTTCTCATCAGTGCTGCCACCTCCTATCTTGAGGTTCAACAACATGCATCTGCATCCGACGTCGGTCGGGCGGCAAGGCTTCCAGTTGCTCGCGTTTGCACTCGTCATGATAAACCGCAAGCACAAGCCCGATAGACATCAGAGTTATCAGCATCGACGTACCGCCGTAGCTAATAAAGGACAGCGGAACACCGATAACCGGCAGCAATCCGCAAACCATTGCCATATTGGCAACCGCCTGCCCGATGATTAAAAAGCTCACGCCGGCTACCAAAATAAAACCGCTGGGATCCTTCGTATTCATAGCTATACGGAAAAATGCCAACGCCAGCAGCAAAAAAATAATAATCAGGGCAGCAGCTCCTAAAAGGCCCCATTCCTGACAAAAAATAGCAAAAGCAAAATCTGTATGAGCCTCAGGTAAATAAAAGAATTTACCGCTGCCCTGCCCCCAAGGCAATCCGGTTAGACCGCCGCTGCCTATCGACATCAGCGACTGAACCATTTGATAGCCGGTATTGGCCTCATCACTCCAAGGGTCGAGCCAAACCTTTACGCGTTGCAGGCGATACGGAGCCATAATCGCTCCCAATGCAGCAAAAACACCCATTCCGCCCAATAAACCAACAACCTCTAGTAAGCGCAGTCCCGCCAAAATATACAGTCCAACCATCAACGCCACGATAATCGCCGCCGTTCCCATATCGGGCTGTTTTAAAACTAAAATACCATAAATAGCAGCACCCACAAACGGCCATACCGTGTCCTTATTTAGAAAACTAATCGACTTACGTTTGTTGAGCATATCCCCTAAAAGTGCCGCACCCAGCAAAA
>CAYVGQ010000173.1:0-3147 GCA_964450295.1 uncultured Phascolarctobacterium sp.
GGCGCTGCCGCTCAACGGTGGGGCGCGCTTTATATTGGATGAACGAAGTGGAAGCCGCGATGCATGTGCTGGCAACAGTACTTAAAATAGAACCTGATCTGGACGAAGCACCGGAAATGGGACTAAGCGAAGCAGAGCATAAAGTACTGTGTTTGCGCGATGTGGCCGAGATTGTCTGGAAGTTAGCCCATAACGAAGAAGCGGCGCTGAATTATTTGGGGCAGGCCTATGAATTAAGCAGGGCTTATCAACATCCCTTCCGCAGTGCTTCCCGCGGAGATATGTTTTATCGTCGTTTGACAATTTTACGTGAGGTGGGTAAGGAGGCGCAAGCTGTACAGGAAGCGGAAACGATGTTGGAAATGGAAGCCAAGAACGATGGTATTAACCCTTATCGCTATTTTGCCTATAAATTTTTAGCCGAACATGAACATGAGGGTGGTGACGATGCTAAAGCTGCGCAGCTATTTGCGGAAGGCTTTAAATACTATCCCGTCAGTGAAGCCGGTCAGCGCGACTTAGCCAAAGCGGCAGATACAGAAAACGCTGCGGAGCGTTATAAAGCATATGTGCGATGCAGCACGATTCAATATAAACCTTGGGAAGAATTGCCACCGGCCATTATTAGGCGCGACCTGTAACAAAGGTGCGGTATTTGGGAACTTGTTTTACTGAGTGGCGGTATCGACAGTACTGCCAATCTGTTGGCACCGGCTCTCAGCAACCCGAATTTACAAATAAACAAAAAACGTTTGACTGTAAGGATAACAGGCAGCAGGCCTATGTACAGTCAAACGTTTTTTGTTTTCATACAAAGATTTTGGCTCAAAGTTTTACGCCTTGAACAAAATAATAGGTAGCGGTATCTTCCTGACAAATTATTTCTAGTCCGGCGGCAGTTAAGCGTTCGGCTACAGTCACTGCTGGGGGCAGGTTATCGTCCCGTACTTGGCAGCAAGTATCGTGAATAGCGTTGACGGCGCTGCGAGGAATATCATGCATAATAGTTAGTCTGCCGCCGGGAACCAGCAAAGCAGACATTTTTTCTAAAAAAACGGTCGAATCTTTGACATGAGGATAGAAGTTTAGGCAGGTAATATGTTCAAAGGCAGATTTCGGAAAAGCAAGTTCTAAAACATCACCGCAGATATAAGTAATATTACTGAAACGGGCATGCTTCTGCGCCGCCAGTTGCAGCATAGCGTCTGCAAAATCTACGGCGGTCACCTGATGCACCAGGGAGGCTAGATACGGCAGTAGGACGCCTGTGCCACTGCCCAGGTCAAGTACTCTGTCCTGTGGCTGCAGATATAGTTTTTGTGTAAGTAAGGTCAGAAGCTGCGGCTGTCGTTGGCGTGTGTTGTCCCATGTCGGCGCCAGCTGATTGAAGAATTCTACATTAGTCATTATCATTTTAAAGTACCTCTAAAATTTATAGGTTAAAGCGGCGCTAAATAAACGCCCCGGCATTGGATAACCATATTGCTCTACATATTTTTTATCGAAAATATTGTCGATGAATAGCGACAAATCGGTATTTTTATTTAATGTACGGGTTACAGATAGGCTGTGGACGCTATAACCGCCAATTTTATAAACAGTGCCTTTGGCACCGACAGGGGAGTCTTGTTGGCTACTGACGTAATGGATATTATAGCGCAACTTCCAAAGTCTACCATCGTAGAGATAGGCCAGGCTAAGTTTGTGGCGGGGGGTGTAATCCAGCTCGCCGTGCAGACCATTCTCTAAATCGTTGTTGGCGACGCCGTTTTTACTGCTGTGTTGATTGCTATAATGAACTAACAAGGTATTTTGTCGGTCAAATTTGAGTTCGTTAGTCAGTTCTACACCCCACAGCTTGACGTTATCAAGATTATAAGCCCAGAACGGATCGTAGTGCCGGAAGTTAATGTAATCTTGGATATCTTGGTAATACAGGTTGATTTTACCACTGTAACGTTCGTCAAATTTATGCTTGTGTCCCAATTCATAGCTGATACCGTGTTCAGGTTTTAAGGTAGCGGTTGCCGAATATTTTTGGCTCCACCAGTAATATTCAGGCATAGAAGGGGCGCGCCATATTCGGTTGCAAGAGAGACTGGAGCTGTTTTTGGCATCACTGTTCAGCAGCAAACTGAATTTAGGTGACAGGGCATTGTCCGAGAAAGAGCGCATTTTGTCGGCGCGTTCGTCGTCCTTGTTGGCGTGGTAGTGGTCGTAGCGCAGTCCTAAATACACTTTCCAGCGTTCGTCCAGCTGCCAATTATCTTCTATATAAATGGCGGAACCGTCAATTTTTTGCGACGGGTATAGGTCGCCGGCACCGGTAGGACGGAGATTATAGTGCCCATAACCATAGCGTAGTCGCTGATGTTGCAGGCCATAAGCAAGGTTGTGTCTGCTGCCGGCGGAATTTTCGCCGCTGATGGCAAAATAATCACTTTTGTCACTGGGGATAACGCGATCCAGTTTAATTTTGCCTTTGTGATCTTTTAGACTTTCGTGCCGCTCCTCATTATTACGAAAGTAATCGAACTGCACAAAACCGTTACTGAAAGTATGCTTATAGTTCAGGTCGTAGTGGTCGGTATCTTTGGACCAGTAGGAACCGCGTCCGTATTTCCCGGGTTGCCCAATCTGTCCGGGCTGAGGTTGAATCAGACCGTCACCTTCAGTTTCCGGGTAGGAGGAATTATAATTTGTTTCACCTTTGATGTTGCGCAGTACATAGCCACGTTTAAGTTTATTGTTACTGTAACCTAGGCGCAGTGAATCGTTAACGGTAAATTTATAACCAAGTTTGATATTGTATTGCTCACCGTCAAAATCGTTATTCAGCAGATAACCGTCGATACCGTTTTTGGCTCCGCTGATAAAGGTGTTCAGCTTGCCGGCATTGAAACCGTAATTGAAGCGGTAGTCATAGCGACCCTGTCCGCCTGTTAAAACTGAAACAGAACCACCCTCCGAATCTTTTTTTGTGACGATGTTAATCGTGCCGCCGATATCGTTGCTTTCTGCCAGCTTGCCACCTTTGGTGATCTGTATTCTCTCAATGTTTTCCAGCGGGATACTGTTCCAATCAATAAAATTACCTCCCATCACGCCGGACATTTTCAGCGGCTGTCCGTCCAACAGAACATTATA
>CAYVGQ010000174.1:0-960 GCA_964450295.1 uncultured Phascolarctobacterium sp.
TGGGGGGCGGTTCACTATTAAAAGATGGCTTCCGTTTTGTTATTTACTTTAAAGTCAAGCGATTTTTTGTTTTGACCTGACTTTTTCCCACGGAGCTGCCTGCAAACTATGTTTATAAAACCTAATAAAGAGTGTGAAAATGAAGGTGTAAAGTGGCTTCTGTGGCCAAGGGGAGAACATATGTTGCTACAGCAACATAAAAATAAACATTTGTTTAATTAAATTTAATCATTAATGGCAATAATGTAATGATTTTAGTAACAATTAACAGAGGTGGAGTTTTCTGAAAACTATTACAATGTGAATAAGAAAGCTTTAGCTTTCCAAACGAAGGAGAAATTTTATGTAATCTATTTTAAGAAAGAGGTGAGTTTATGGCTCCCGCAATTAGATGTCTGATCGTTTTGGCAATAGTGGCTCTTTTCTTTATTACTGAACTTATTCCTTTGGCGATTACTGCTATGGGCGGTGCTATTGCCTGCGGGCTGTTGGGGTTTATCCCGGTGAAACAGGTGTTTTCGGGTCTCTCTAACTCTACGGTAGTACTTTTTGCAGGTATGTTTGTTGTAGGTGCGGCCATGTTCCATACTGGCCTAGCCCAAAAAATCGGTATTTCCATCGTAAAATTTTCCGGTACCAGTGAAAACAGCTTAATGTTTGGCATTATGATTGTTGGTGCAGGTCTATCGTCTGTTTTGTCTAACACCGGTACAGCAGCTTGTTTGATGCCCGTTGTTCTCGGTATCTGTGCCGCTGCTAAAATTCCGGCTTCCCGCCAGTTAATGCCTTTGGCTTATGCTGCAGGCGTTGGCGGTATCATCACCTTGGTTGGTACGCCTCCTAACATCATCGTTTCCGGCGCCTTGACTTCTTTTGGTTATGCACCGTTCTCCTTCTTTGAATTTGCTTGGATTGGTATTCCTCTGACTATTGTGGCGATTGCTTACATGATGTTTATCG
>CAYVGQ010000174.1:970-3133 GCA_964450295.1 uncultured Phascolarctobacterium sp.
CTGCCGAAAGCCGAGCTTTCTGCAGATCAGGAAATCGAGCAGGAAATTGAAGCAACTGTACATGACAGCAAAAAGCAGATTATTTCCGGTTTGATTCTTGTAATTGTAGTTATTGTTATGGCTCTTGACCTGAAGAGCATCACCTTGGAAATGGCAGCTATTGTTGGCGCATTGGTTTGCGTACTAACCGGCTGCCTGACAGAAAAACAGGCTTATGCGTCTATCGACTGGGTAACGATCTTCTTGTTTGCCGGTATGATGCCTGTTTCCACCGCAATGGATAAAACCGGCGCTGGTAAATTGATTGCTGAATGGGCAGTAGGCTTGATGGGCGGTTCTCCTAGTCCGATTATGATGACTTCGGTATTATTTATTATCTCCTGTACGCTGACTCAGTTTATGTCGAACACGGCTGCAGCAGCATTGCTGGCACCTGTAGGCGTAGCTATTTCTCAGCAGCTGGGAGCTTCCCCGAAAGCGGTATTGATGGCAATTGGTGTAGCGGCATCCTGTGCCTTTGCAACACCGGTAGGCACTCCTCCTTGTACATTAGTACTCGGGCCTGGCAATTACAAGTTTATGGACTATGTAAAAGTCGGTGTACCGCTGGTAATTCTCTGCTTCATCGTTTCTATCATCGTTATTCCGATGGTTTGGCCTTTCTTCCCCGGTTAATTGGGACGACTGCGGAAGAATTGTACATAAATTTCTCCTTTTTAAACAACAGAGACGCTCTTTGGAGCGTCTCTGTTGTTTTATTAATTTGATGCTTAGCATTTTAATTTTTAAACTTATGTATTCTCGCCTTTTGAAGAATTATTTATTGAGCAGTTCTTCCAGCAAATCTTCGGTAAGATCAAGCTCGGTATAAATCTTTAATCCGTGCTTTTTGAGCAGAGCCGCAGTTATGCCGTCGCCGCCGATCAGCGTTCCGTCAAAATTGCCATTATAAATTTTCCCGGCACCGCAAGAGGGGCTGCGCGCTTTTAAAATAGCGTATTTAATTCCTGCTTGTTGGGCTAGCTCTAATACGGCTTCAGCGCCGTTGATAAAATTTTCTGTAATATCACGGCCGGATTTGTCCAGTACTTTAGCTTCACCTTCCAAAACCATATGGCCAGTGCCGTTTTTAATTTCAGCCGGTGGGCGTGGGACGGGAAGATTGCCAAGACATTCCGGACATACGGGAAGGAAAAGGCCCAAGTTTTTATACTTTTTAAGTAGTTTGCAGTAATTGTTACCGCCGTTGTATTTTACGTTTTCTCCTAATAAACAGGCACTTATTAATAGCATAACAGACACTCCTTTTCTGCTTCAAACCTTGTTTGTTTTAGAGAAGCTTATTTTATTGTGCTTTTTGCAGGTCTGTTTAAGATAAATATAGACGAGAAAATTAGAGCCATGCCGATAAATTTTGATAGAGTCAGAGGTTCATTAAAAATAAAAATTCCAAGAGCCGCCGCTACTAAGGGCTCTAATGTAGCGAGAATAGAAGCTTGCCCTGCATCAACCTCTTGCAGACCATGGGTGTAGAGGAGATAGGGCGCTACCGTACAAATAAGAGCGATAGCAAAAGCTCCTAAAAGAACATGCCAGTCTGTCAGCAAAACAAAAAACTTTTGTGGTTCTGCCAGCGACAGTGCTCCCAGTGTTGCAAAATAAAAGGTATAAGTTGTTATTGTCAAGGTGCTGTAACGGCGCAGCGCCAGTTTGCCAAAAATGCTGTACAAAGCATAGCCGAGACCGGAAGCGAGACCAAAGGCAAAAGCTTCTGCAGTCAAAGAGAACTTGCTGTCAAAAATACCGGTGATAAAAGTGCAACCGCTAAAGGTAACTGTTAGCGCAAGCAGTTTGGAGGAGGTGAATTTTTCGTTAAATAAAAAAATTGAAAGCAACATAACAAAAACAGGGGCAGTATATAGTAAGAGTACGGCAACAGAGATAGAGCTGCCTTCAATAGCACGAAAATAACAGTAATTAAAAAAAACCAGGCTCAGAAGACCTGTACCGATAAATAACCAACAGTCTTGTAAACGGATTTTTAATAATTGCGGATCTGTTTTTATTATTAGCGCAGTCATAAAAATAGAGGCAAGCAGAACTCTGGATGTTACTACTTGTAAAGGAGATAAGCCACAGGCCGAAAAAAATTTAAAAAAGAGG
>CAYVGQ010000175.1:0-2756 GCA_964450295.1 uncultured Phascolarctobacterium sp.
TTTACCTAATTTTGTCTGCGGAACTAACTCTTCTGCTTTAAGCTCAGGCAATTGAGCATATGCGCGCATTTGTGCAGCAAGTTTTGGCGCTGTTTCTAATAAGGTTGCCCAAGCGGCCAGCCATAATACACTGCTCAGTTTAAAATGTACTTTGCCTTTTAGGACTTTTGCGACTGCACCTAGGTCTTGTAAAGCTAGATCTGCCTGTAAAAAGCTCAGGCGATAACCAAAAGTTTCTGCAATAGCGGCATGTATCGGCAAATCTTCCTGTAGAACCTGCGCATCTTCCAATGCGTTTAGACCTAGGGCAGCAAACTTGATACCATTACGCTGCAGCTCATTAGAAATCAAATAGTGCTCTTGTGGGCTTAACAGTTTGCCGGCTTTTGAAACAAAAATCTCGAAATCTATTTCCCAAGGAGTGTTTTTGAGATAAGAAGTATAAATAAACTGAGCATGCATAATAGCCTCGCCATATTCTAAAACGATCCGTTTTAGCTGCGTAGCTTCAAAATGAATTACTGCACTGCCAACCTGAAAGTTAGCTTCTAAATAAGACCCATGCATGGCATCACGAAATTCCTGAGGGAAATCATTATAACGTTTTCCTACTTCTTCGTCCGACATTTTTTCAATTTGCAGATTTATTTTTTCACTGCAATCTAAACCAATCATACTATAGCCATAAAGGAGGGCTTTGACAATATCTTCTTCGTTGCGCAATCCTTCGGCATTGGCTCCGTAGCCTTCTTTATACCCTGCTTCAAAAACTCCCCAAGTCGCAGCATCCACAGCTTCCAAAAAATTTCTGTGTAAAAGTGCACTGTCTGCCGCAGAATATTCTGCCAAAACAGGTTTTATCCGTTTTTTAGCAAAAAAAGGTGCAATAGTTTCTCCTGCCGCACCGACCCAGTCGCTGAAACCGATACTGATACCTTTTGTACCGCAGGCACTGGGGCATGCCCATTTAACAAAGCGGCGAATGACGGCCGCATTATTGGCGTTAAGATCCATAATCTCTACATGTAAGTCAGCCTGCTCGCAGGAACTTGCCCCTGCCCACATTGATGACAGCGGACATTCTCCCTTCGTTACGCAAACCAATTTTTTACCCTCGTTATTTATAACAAGTGCTACCCAGCCATTAGTAACCTCCGTTAAGGACGCAGTCACCACTTTGCTTTTCGTGGCAGATTCCATTGCTTTTAGTGCTGTAAGTTCTTTGATTGCCATTTTCTAACCTCCAAAAGTCTTCTGTATATATTTCTTCTAATATTATCCACAATCTATCACTTTTACGCAAGTCTAACTGCAAAAATAAGTGAACACTCTTTAAACCTTTGTTCGTATATTTTCTTTTTACACTGAAGTGCATCTGTTTAAAAGTATCCACCCTAGATAGATACAAAATATATGTGTCTAAAAAGTAAACTTTTATTTGTTTATCAACAATATCCACATACTTATCAACAGGTTTTTGTGTATAAATTTAAATTTCTGTACTATTCTCAGCTTTTTCCCCCTATTTTTTGCAGTTATACCACTTACAGTAGAAGTTATTCACAAGTTATCAACATTCTGTGGATAACTTGTGGTAAATTTCTCCAATTTTTCCACAACACTACATCTAGTTTATTTGATTTTACTCGTAGCCTGTAAGGTCTATACTTTGTGTTCAAACGATATTGTCAAGGTTAACTTTTAATCAAGCGATTAAAAGTTTTATCTCGTAGATTCTTGACAACAGCGATATCCTTGAAGAAGTACTTATCTAAGCCCTTCTCTATTAGCACGAATTTTCTGAAAATAAAAAAACTAGCATTTTTTTTCATTTTCGCTGCTGCTTTTCCCGCTTTTTATGTTCTTCTTATCTGTGAAACGGTAAACAAAAATAGTCCTAACCAAATCCATCCGAAAGCAATCATATGTACGGAAGTAAAGCTTTCTCCGTACATAAAAACGCCAATCAGCAAACTAATGGTAGGAGCAATATACTGCAAAAAACCAAGGATTTTTAGTGGCAACAATTTAGCGCCGGCGGTGAAAAACAATAGCGGTGTTGCCGTAACTACACCGGCACAGGCCAGCATGGCCAGCGTTACGGTATCGGCGGTCTGATAGGCACTAATGCCTTTCAGGCTCAGATAATACTCATAAGCTAGTGCTAACGGAGTTATCAGCAAAGTTTCTAACATGATGCTGGTCATTGTCGTTACTTCCAGGCATTTTTTTATCAGTCCATACAAAGCAAAAGAAACGGCTAGTGAAACAGAAACCCAAGGCAAGGTTCCTAGATTCCATACCATCGTGCCCACACCTATAATAGCACAACCAACAGCGACATACTGCCAGTTGTCCAATTCTTCTTTTAAAAAAAATACCCCAAAAACAATGCTAACTAATGGATTTATATAGTAACCCATACTTGTTTCCACAATTCTGCCATCATTAACAGCCCAGATAAAAAGACCCCAGTTAAAGCTGATCGTAATAGCAGCCGCAAACATAGCCAAAGCCTGTTTCTTGTGACTAAAGATCGTCTGTGTTTCGCCCCAAAAGCTTTTTATTTTACCAGAGGCTAAGATCAGAATACCGACAAAAACACAGGACCAGATGAAACGGTTTGATAAAATTTCAAAAGCTTGTACATTGCCCAGCGTTTTCCAGTAAATAGGCAAAATACCCCATAATAAATATGCCGCTAAACTATAAATAACTCCCTGTTTAAAATTACTTTCCACTTTTTCTCCCCTTGC
>CAYVGQ010000175.1:2766-3133 GCA_964450295.1 uncultured Phascolarctobacterium sp.
ATACCGTACTGAACCGGATTACGCTGCCGGTGTATTTTAGAGTTTCGCCTGCCTGACAACGTTCTATATTTGCTAAGCATTTTTAGGCGATACGTATATTGTAACATAGCCACGACTGCTTATTACTTTTTTAGAAAACAATATTTTCGCCGCTACCTTCTTGCATGAGCGGAGCAATATTTAAATAAGCAAATTTTTATTTTCGCATACCGGCGGGAATGGGTATCTTCAAGGCTATGAGGGCGGCAGCGAACGGCAGCCAAGTGATAATTTGCATAACAAAGGGCAAACCAAAATGATCGGCAATAAAGCCAAGAATAGTAACACCAAAACCACCCAGCCCGACACTGAAGCCTATCGTCAGACC
>CAYVGQ010000176.1:0-898 GCA_964450295.1 uncultured Phascolarctobacterium sp.
TGAAGTACTTCCTTTATTGCTTTTCCAACATTTTTTCCGCCGCTGCTACAACCTGTTCCACTGTCATTCGGGTCATGCACTGCAAATCGTCGCAGTTGTGCTTCATGGCGGTGGCACAGCCAAGGCAAGGTGGCTGCGCGGTAACGATTGCCGCTGCTTTGGTGTAGGGTCCATACAACTTAGGATTAGACGGGCCGTACATCGCTACAATGGGCACTTTCTGACTGATGGCCACATGCATCGGCCCGCTGTCGTTGGTAATTATCAAAGCGCATCGTCGCATAGCGGCGGCCAACCCGCCAATCCCAAAGCAACCGGTAGCAATGATGGGACGCGAGCGCATATAAGTCGTGGCTTCTTTTACCATACCCTCATCCATTGTCCCGCCAAAAAAAACCGTCTTATAGCCTTGTGCAGCAAAAATATCAGCTACCTTGGCAAAGCGTTCCGGCGGCCAGCGTTTTGTCGCTACGGCACTGCCGATATTAAAACCGATCAATTTGTCGGTTTCTGTAAGTTCCTGCATTTCCCAAAAAGCCGCCGCTTCTGAAAAATGCTCCTGCCCCGGAAATATTTCCAGTCCATTATGTTCCGGTACTCGCACGCCCAACTGTCGCAGTACGTCCAAATACATCTCAGCTGCATGCAGGGAACGATCAAGCGGCGTATAGATATCCCAGCGCCATTTAAACAGTTTATGCGTAGTACCCGTACGCAACTTGACTTTAGTCAGCGCATCGATAAAAGAACAACGTTCATTGGGGTGCAGATTGATAAGCAAGTCAAAGTTCAACCTGCTTAGATGTTTGGCGCAGCCCCACAAGGCCAAAACGTTGTTGTCGCGACCTTTTTTATCAAGTGTGACAACTTCATCGAGATATGGATTAAAAAGTACTAC
>CAYVGQ010000176.1:908-3107 GCA_964450295.1 uncultured Phascolarctobacterium sp.
GATATGTGCCTTGGGGGCAGCTTTACGCAAAGCGTGAATAAAAGGCGTTGTTAAAGTCAAATCACCCAGGTGCATCAAAAATGTCACCAGTATTTTCTTCCCGTTTAACTCTACCATTATAGCCTCCCGATTTTCTCAGTATATGCTTCATAAACCATTTCCGGCGTAATATCATACATACAATGCCAATCAGCGCATACTTTTTTTAAACAACCCGCGCAAGTCGCCGAAGTTAGGATCACCGTAGCAGCGTCTGAACCATAGGGTCCGGTACGGTCGGCCTTAGTGGGGCCGTACAGAGCAATTAAAGGTTTTTTTAATGCCGCCGCAAAATGCAGCGGCCCTGTGTCGGCACTGATGTATAATTTACAACCTTTAATCAAGGCCGCTAATTCGCGCAGACTAGTCTGCCCTGTTAAATCCACAAGTCGCGGCAAATTCCCCGCCAGTTCGGTTATCTTCCGCCCTTTAGGCACATCATCCGCTCCGCCTGCCAGCACAATATTATAACCGTCAGCGGTAATCATCCGTGCCAAAGCGGCATAATGCTCCACAGGCCACTCCTTGGTTTGCCACCGGGCCCCCGGAACCATCACGATATATTCTCCTGTCAAACCCTTAACTCGTATTTTTTTGGCAACAGTCACTGTTTCCTGCGTTAAATCAGGCAGTGGAAAAGTTATTTCCCTAACATCCGCACCTAAATAACGAGCAACGTCCAAATAACGTTCGATAACATGATCTTGACTATGACTACCGCAGATAGCTTTGCTGATAAGACCGCTACCCTCGCGCATCTCGCAATAACCAATCCTTTTATCGCAACCGCTGATTGCCGCAAGTACGGCACTTTTAAACAAGCCTTGCAGATCAATAACCAAATCAAATTTTTTAGAATGCAATAAACGGCGCATTTGCCAAAAATATTTCATTTTCGCCGACACCGGCATTTTATTAAATTTCACTTTATCAAAATACAGTACCTCATCGATAACCGGCGGATCCGGTACAAAACCGGCAAACTGCGGATGCACCAGCCAGGTTATTTTAGCATGGGGAAACCGCTGCCGTAGCGCCGCAGCAAAAGGTAAAGTGTGCAAAATATCACCCAACGAGCTCATTTTGATCAGTAAAATATTTTTATATTCCATGTATGCCCCTAAACAACTCTATTTATCAACTATGCGCCTAACAAAGTCCAACAAATTTCCCTGCTCAAATAAAAAGCCCCGGATACCTGCCGCTGTCGCCGCCTCTACATCACGCATTTTATCGCCAATCAAGAAAGAGCCGTCCTTATCGATATCATATTCATTTAGAGCCTGCAAAAGCAAGCCCGGTTTTGGTTTACGGCAGTCACAATCAACAGCGTATGCCGCCACGCTCCCCCCCGGCAAATGCGGACAGGCGTAAAATTTTTCTATTTTTCCGCCATGGGCAGTACATTGCTCCGCCATATGCCGGTGTAATTTTTCCATATCGGCAATTTTATAATAACCGCGAGCAATACCGCTTTGATTCGTTACCACAAAAACAAGATAACCGAGACGAGTAAGATAAGCTACCGCTTCCTGCGCGCCTTCAATCCATTCCAACTCTGTAATTTTATAAAGATATGCCTTATCAACATTTAAGACGCCGTCACGGTCAAAAAATACCGCTTTATGCCTCATGAGTATAATAACCGCCCGTCTTATCCAAAACCGCGCAATATTCGGCTACAGCCTTGTCAACATCGGTAAAGCCGCCATCGTAACCGACTGCCAAAAGTTTTGACGCATCAGCCTGCGTATAGCTTTGATACTTACCTTGCAAAACTTCGGGGAACGGAATATATTCCAGTTCGCCACTGCCAAAATGCTTTAAAACACCTTCAGCCAAAGTATTGAAAGTATGCGCTTGCCCAGTGCCGCAGTTAAAAACGCCGCTGATTTCCGGATGATCCCAGAAGAAGAAATTTACTTTAACAACGTCTTTGACATAAATAAAATCGCGAGTCTGCTCACCCGGTCCATAATTACCATAGGCGTCAAACAATTTCACTTTTTTCTCTGCCAGCCACTGATTGTACATTTGAAAAACCATCGAGGCCATTTTACCTTTATGATTCTCCTGTGGTCCGTACACGTTAAAGTAACGTAGTCCCACTAATTGACTGTCGGTCTTGCCAAAATAACGACGAGCATAATTATCAAAAAA
>CAYVGQ010000177.1:0-261 GCA_964450295.1 uncultured Phascolarctobacterium sp.
TAAAATGAAAGCAAGAAAGACGGAAATTCCTGTATGGGGAGTTGAAGAACTTGCGATTGACACTAAAAATATCGGTTTAGCAGGTTCTCCTACAAAGGTTTTGAAAATATTTACTCCGACAATTCCTCAGATTGAAAGCGAGATAATCAGCGAAGAAGACACAGATAAGGCGGTCGATATGCTACTCGAAAAACTTCTGCAGGCAAAAATTATTACTCATTGAGGTGAATGAAGATGGCAATTTATGTAGATAGAGAAAAA
>CAYVGQ010000177.1:271-1904 GCA_964450295.1 uncultured Phascolarctobacterium sp.
CTGTATGCCCTGTTGGAGCACTCAGTATGGTTGAGGGCAAAGCTGACATAGATCAGAACATCTGTATTTCCTGTGGCGCTTGTATCAGTGAATGTCCGGTTGAAGCTATTGCACGTGAAGAAGTTATACGTGAAGTTAAAAATAATGAGGGGCGCGACCTGTGGGTTAATGTAGAACTCGAAGAAGACGAGCCTGTAGGCGTAGTCTATGAACTTTTAGGCGTAGGTGCTGAGTTGGCTGCCAAAGCTAATCAGCGCTGTTGTGCAGTTTTAATTTGCAAAGAAGCCGGTGAACTGCCACAGAAATTATTTGCTGCCGGTGCCGACGTTGTTTATGTTGTAGCAGGGTCGGAATATGGTGAATATAATACTGATATTTATACCAATGCATTTTGTGGTCTTGCACAGGAGTATAAACCGAACGCTATTTTGTTTGGCGCAACTGTAGATGGACGCGATTTAGCACCTCGTGTTGCTGCTCGCTTAGGTACCGGTCTTTGTGCCGATTGTACGGCACTTGATATCAATGACAACTTGGTAGAGTGGACTCGTCCGGCATTGGGTGGTAATATTTTGGCGACTATTGTTTGTGAAGAACATCGCCCGCAGATGGGGACGGTACGCCCTAAAGTATTTAAAGCGAATGCCGCTGATATTACTAAAAACGGTGAAATTATAAATTATATCGTAAAAAATTCTGTTACTTCCAAAGTCGAAATGGTGCGCAAAGAAGTGTTAGGCGTTGGCGGTGGCATTAAAATTGAAGAAGCAGAAATCATCTGCTCCGGCGGTCGCGGATTGGGTAGTGCCGAAAATTTTAAAATGCTGGAAAAATTAGCGGCACTTTTTGAACGCAGTAGCGTTGGTGGGTCGAGGGCAGTTGTTGACGAAGGTTGGGTAGACCATGCTCATCAGGTAGGGCAATCAGGTAAAACAATCACTCCTAAAATTTATTTTGCTTTTGGAATTTCCGGTGCTATACAACATCTGGCAGGTATGTCGGCTTCTGATATTATCATTGCTATTAATAAAGATCCTAATGCACCGATTTTTAAAGTCGCTCAGTACGGTATCGTGGGTGATGCTCGTGAAATTTTACCTAGGTTAATAGACAAAATCAAAGCACTCAAAGAAGCCTAAGTTTTTTACCTGGAGGAAAAACTGTGTGGAAGGTAGTATATATCGCGCAGACTGCTGAAGCAGCTGCCAAAATACAAGAAGAATTGGCCGCAAACGGTTTTTTGACGCAGACAAAGATGATCAGTTCTGGGCATGGTGGTGGGGTGCATGAGATTAGCGTCCCTTATTCCGAAGCCGAAGATGCTTACGAAGCAATCTGCGCGAAGAAATTTCAGTTGTAAAGCAAGGAGGGCGGGCATTGAAAAAAACAAAAATCATTTGCACCGTTGGTCCCAGTACGGACAATATCCCGCTTCTGGCAGCAATGTTGGAGGCGGGGATGGATTTGGCTCGTTTTAATTTTTCGCATGGCAGCTATGATGACCATGAACACAGACTTGGTTTGGTTCGAGCTGCAGCGACACAAGTAAATAAACCGATCGCTATGATTGCCGATACCCGGGGGCCTGAGATGCGTCTGGGTATTTTTGAATATGATAAGATTATGTTGCAGG
>CAYVGQ010000177.1:1914-3105 GCA_964450295.1 uncultured Phascolarctobacterium sp.
TCCGTAAATTATGCTGGTTTACCCGAAGAACTGCAGCCCGGAGACGCTATTTTGCTGGCTGATGGTATGTTGTCTTTGGAAGTTGAACGTATTGAAGGCACTGAGATCTATACCAAAGTTGTACATGGCGGGCAGCTTGGCTCGCGTAAGCGTGTTGCCTGCCCGGGGGTTGAGTTGAAGCTACCTTTTTTATCCGATCAGGATATTCATGACATTACTTTTGCTATTGAACATGATATGGATTATCTGGCCGCGTCTTTTGTGCAGAAAGCAGACGATGTTATCGCTATTCGTAAGGTCTTAGAAGCTGCTGGTTCCGCGATGGGTATCATCTCTAAAATAGAAAATCAGGCGGGCTTCCAGCATATCGATGAGATCATTAATGTTTCGGACTGTATAATGGTAGCTCGTGGTGACTTGGGTGTAGAAATCCCCGCAGAGTACGTCCCTTTGGTGCAGAAGGAAATTATTAAACGATGTAATAAAGCTGGGAAGCCGGTTATCACGGCAACGCAGATGTTGGAAAGTATGGTTAGCAGTTATCGTGCTACTCGTGCCGAAGCTAGCGATATTGCCAATGCAATTTTTGACGGTACCGATATTATTATGTTGAGCGGAGAGACAGCTTCAGGCTCTTATCCGCTTGAAGCAGTGCAAACCATGTCTAAGATCGCACTACGCACGGAGGAAGCCCTGGATTATGCCGCTATTTTTAAAGGCAAGGGTATAAGTGATAAGATCCATTCTACTGAAGCAATCAGTCACGCAACCGTGCAGATTGCTCAGGAATTAGATGCGGATGCCATCGTGACTGTGACTGAATCTGGTTTTACTGCACGGATGATTGCTAAATACCGCCCTAAATGTTATGTTGTAGGGGTCTCAAGAATTGCTGCGCGTGTGCGTGCGATGCAACTTTATTGGGGGGTAAGGCCACTGCTGGGGCCATCTAGTGAAAATACTGACGAGATGATAGATCTTTCTTTGCAATGTGCGCGGAAAAATGGCTATGTTAAAGACGGGGACTCGGTAGTTATTACAGCAGGTGTACCGGTAGGGAAAACCGGTTCAACTAATTTAATCAAGGTGGTTAATGTGGGTAATAAATTAGTTAGTGGTGTCGGTATAGGTAAATGCTCCGTCACTGGGAAAATATGTAAGGCCGTTACGATGGAGGATTTTCAAGAAAAA
>CAYVGQ010000178.1:0-3078 GCA_964450295.1 uncultured Phascolarctobacterium sp.
AAACTTTTTACTGAGGTTACGATTATCAATTTTGTTTTAGGCGTGCTTTTGTGCCTGCTGCTTTCTAATACAGTATGGATACTCTTGTTTAGAAAGAGTGAGGAAATGCAGTATTTACGCAATGTAGCCAGAGATAAATTTGGCATGAAATTTTTATAGGTAACCTAAAGGGGACGGTTCTTTTTGGTTTAGATCGTGTCGTTACTATAGGAAGCGATGTATTGCATTTAGAGGGACGCATCATTAAAAAACAAAAGCAGCGACAAAATTTTGTCGCTACTTTTGTTTTTGTAGTAAATTTTTGTGATAAAAACTTCAGATCAACTTTCGTTTTTTAGTAGCAAGCGCAGTTTATCCAGTGCGTTTAAACGGTGCTTGGTAACATTACGAACCGAACAACCTAAAAGGCGCGCTGCCTCCTTTGGTTTCTGTTCGCGCAGAAACAAAAGCTTTATTACCCGCTGCTGCTCCGGGGTCAATTTGCGTAAAGCCTGCTCTAATTCCAGCGATAGCAAAAGTTTTCTAATATCGTCCTGCTGCAGACCGTCTGCACGGCCTAGCTCCAGTAAATCGGCACCGGTTTCGCTTTCAGTATCTACCTGGGTTTCATTTTCCCAAATTTTACCCTGCTTCTGCATGGCGTCAAACAAAGCAAAATGTACTTTGCAACGTGCATAGCCGGGCCAGTTAATAAAATCATCTCCTGCGTATTTTAGCACCAGCTCAATAAATGCCAGTACAGCTATTCCTTCAGCATCTTTGCCCAGAGATTTATAAAACATCTCCCGTCGGGCTTCACTCAAAAGCAGGGGCTTAAAATCGTTACACAGTTGCAGCAAAGCACTGTTATTTCCTGCTTGGGCGGCTAACAGTAAAGCCTGTAGGGGCTGCGCTGCCGCTGCTGCTTCTTCATCATTTTTCTTTGTAATAATAGCTATTGGAATCAGTTCTTCCTCTAAATTTATGACGGCGTGCCGTACTGTGAAGAGTTATGCATAACAGGATTTAGTATGCACCCACAGAGCGGTTTTGTAAACAACCTTATGGGTATGAACCGTCCCCTTTGGTTTTAGTCCCCCTTGGTTTTATGGTTTTACGCGCAGGCTTTGGGCGGTGAAGGTAGCAAGAGGGATATAGTTATGTTTTTCGGCATAGGGAAAAATGAAGAAGCCTTCAAAAGCCTTACCGTTACGTTCGCTGCGGCTAAGTAATAGCATGCAGTTCTTTCCATCGGCGGTGCAGCTAAGATAAAGGTACTGAATGAGCAGATTTTCCGCTGTTCGTCCGGTTTTAACGTCAATTATTTTAGCACTGGTAATTTGCCGGGGCAGATCCAGTGCGGCCGTATCTGCGTGGTAGGCATAGCGTGGCGGCGGCAGATATTCGTATTCTTCGTTGGGGCCCAGCGGCGGTAGTGGTATTTCTGTACGTGTCTTAAAAGCTTGACTAAAGACATTGGCACGAACGGGGTCGCTGGTGGCGGCAGTGAAGGATAATAGCAGGGTGTTGCTTTGCGCCCTTAGCAGCATCGGTCCTTTGGCCGGGAGATCGGACAGTGGGTCTGTGCCAAAATCCTTGGGGAGTGAAAGGTTATAATAGGGTTCACCGCTAGAGGTATAGTAATAAAAATCCTGCGGCCAGATTACGCGCAAAGGTGTTTCCGCTTTAACAGGCGGGTTGATTTTTTTGATGACAGGTTTTGCCGGCTCTGCCGGTGGCTTGTTGTTGCCTTCGGTGTCGTTTGGCAAAGATGTTGCGACATCTTTTTGCGCCTGTACGGCGGGGGCGGTGGGTTTTAGCTCGGTTTCGGCTACATTAGCGGTGCTTAAACTAGGGAAGATATTGTTTAAAATTGCAGCCGCGATAAAAGCGACCCAAAAGAATTTCATATTTCTGACTCCTTCAGCGGGGCGGCAATAATACCGCCGCCGACAACGTAGTCGCCGTCGTAAAATACTACGGCTTGTCCGGGGGCAATGGCTCTTTGGGGTTCGTCAAAAACAACGGCTATTTTGGCATCGGGCAGAGGTTTAATTGTCGCCGGTACGTCTTTTTGACGATAACGTGTTTTTGCAGTTACGCGCATAGGTGCGTCCAGCTTGTCGATGGAGATTAGATTACAGCTTTCGGCTAGCAGTCCTTTTTGAAACAGGGCCTCGTTGGGACCTAAAATAACGGTGTTGTTGTCGGTGTCTTTGTCAATAACATAGAGTGGGTATTCGTAAGCGATTCCCAAGCCTTTGCGTTGACCGATTGTGTAGTGAATCAGTCCCCGATGCGTACCCAGAATTTGGCCGTTTTGATGGATGAATTTACCGGGGCGGGGTGGTTTTTTGGTAGTACGTTCAATAAAAGCAGTGTAATCTCCGTCCGGGACAAAGCAGATATCCTGACTGTCCGGTTTGTGCGCTGTTACCAGCCCGCGTTTTTCGCTTAGGTCGCGTATCTCCGGCTTGGTAACATCGGCCAGCGGCAACAGGATATGGGCAAGTTGTTGCTGCGTTAGGTTAAAAAGCATATAGCTTTGGTCTTTGGCGTGGTCGTCGCCGCGAGCCAACAACCAGCGATTTTTGGCAGTGTCAAAAACTATGCGCGCATAATGTCCGGTAGCCAAATAATCACATTCCATCAGTTGGGCGCGCGTCAAGAGTTCTCCAAATTTGATGTGTTTATTGCAGTCGACACAGGGATTGGGTGTGCGTCCGGCTTCGTATTCGCTGATAAAACGGTCGATGACGCAGCTTTTGAAGCAGGGGCTGAAATTGAACACATAATGGGGGATGCCCAGTTTATGTGCCACCAGTTTGGCGTCTTCAACATCGCTTAGCGAGCAGCAGGCACTGTCTTCTTCCAGTCCCAAATCTTTGTTAGAGAACATTCTTAGGGTGACGCCGATAACTTCGTAATCTTGTTGCTGCAGAAGCATTGCGGCGGCAGAGCTGTCTACGCCACCGCTCATGGCGACTAAAACTTTTTTCTTCATAATTTATAAAACCTCATTTACTCAGGCTTCCGATTCTGCGCAGGCTGCGTTGATGGCAGCTTCGTCTGTGCGCATGGCCAGGATAGTTTTTTCAA
>CAYVGQ010000179.1:0-3076 GCA_964450295.1 uncultured Phascolarctobacterium sp.
TTGCCGGTTAGAAAAGCACCCATACCAAAAGGTATGGGTGCTTTTGTATTAGTATGAAATTTTTAGAAATGATATTTTTATTGACAATTAAAATATTGGATAGTAAGCTTAAGAAGCATCATTTTTTAGATAATTATTATAGGGGAGAGATTGAATAATGAAAATGAGCAATTTTAGATGGAAGATTGCCTGGTTGATTTTTGCTATCAGCTTTGTTTCCTACATGGACAGAGTAAATTTATCTGTTGCTACACCTGTTATTATGGAAGAATTTGGTTTTACCAAGATAGACATGGGGCTTATTCAATCGTTCTTCTTTGCCGGATATGCTTTGATGCAGGTTCCAGGTGGGATGATGGCTGAAAAGATTGGCCATAGACTTACAGGTGCGGTCGCAGTTATCTGGTGGTCGGTATTTACGGCTTTAACAGCAGTTGCCAGCAATAAATTTTCTTTCGCGGTTGTAAGGCTACTTTTTGGTGTAGGGGAAGCACCTATTTATCCTGCTTTTGCTATTGCAGAACATAAATGGTTTAATAATAAAGAAAAAAGTAATGCCAGTTCTTTTATCCTCAATGGTTGTTTTTTTGGACCGGTAGTTGGTCCGGCTGTTGTTGTTGCCTTAATGGCAGCTTTTGGATGGAAGTATGTATTTATAATTTTTGGCGTAATCGGGGTCGTGTTGGCCTTGTTATGGCATAAATATGTTACCGATGACCCGGCAAATAGTCCCTATGTCAATGCCTTGGAACTTGCGCATATCAATGAAGGACGTATAGGAGCTTCTTCAGAGAAAAAAATCGCACCCTGGGGTAAATTACTCAGATCAAGTCAATTTTGGGCTCTGGGGATACAGTTCTTGGTTACAGATTATATTATGTATGTCTTTTTAGCTTGGCTACCGTTATATTTAATGGAAGTTCATGGTTTTTCTCTCTCAAAAATGGGCATTTGGGCGGCTGCACCATGGATCTCCCTAATGACTGTGGTTTTTGCCTGCGGTTATCTTTCAGATAAGGCTCTGGCAGCAGGTTTCTCTCATAATATTGTTAAAACATCTACTGGTGCTGCCGGTATTTTGCTCTGTGCTTGTACTTTGTTCATTTCTACAAAAACGGCTGATCCAATGATGAATGTTTTTTGGTTGTCGGTTGCTTTGGGATCTTTGGGGCTAACGATGAGTGCCTCTTGGTCCAGCGTCATTACTATGGGCGGCCAATTTGCCGGTTCTGTTTCCGGCTGGATGAATTTTTGGGGTAATATAGGCGGTGTTTTAGCGCCTACTGTTACGGCTTGGATAGCTACTACTTATGGCTGGCAGACAGCCTTAGTTATAACAGCTATTTCAGGTGTTTTGGGTGCCGCCGCCTGGTTTTTTGTCAAACCGGACAAGCCTATTGTATAGTATAAAAAGATATGGACAATTTTATATTATCGTTCTATAATAATATAATAGCGATTGGATAATTAAATAAAAGACAGTTCGTGACCATCCTGTCTCAAAATAAAACTACGGGTGTTCTGCAAGAAAAAGAACTATTTTAGTATGGATGGGACGAAATTTTATTTTCGTCTCTTTTTTTATGTACTTCCGTTTTTGGTCACACTAAGAAAAGGAGTGTGATATTATGAAAAATTTATCTCGAACACAACAACTAACTATTGCTGCTTTATGTATGGCATTGTATTTAGTAGTGATGATTTGCACGCAAAGCTTTGCCTTTGGGCAGTATCAAGTGCGAATTGCAACAGCGTTATACGGACTTAGTGCTGTTTTCCCATTTTTAGTGATACCTTTTGTCCTTGCAAATGTTATTGCGAATACCCTGATGGGTGGGTTGGGACCTTTAGATATGCTGGGTGGTGGTTTAGTTGCTTTCATGACCTGTTTGACAATAGTGTGTGTTAAACGCTGTCATTTGGGAAACTGGGCGATAATGCTTGCTATAACCCTAATTCCTGGTCTTGGTGTACCTGTGTGGCTTTCTTTGCTGTTAGAACTGCCTTACTGGCTCTTGGTTTCGACGATTTTGGTTGGGCAGTTGATTTCCGGGATTGTCGGTATGGTGCTAGTTACGGCTCTTGAACGATGCGAGCTATTTAATTTTGCATCGGCAAAAAAATGAGGAGGATATGATGACTTCTGGAAGAGGGAAAAATGAACTTATAGGTGTAAGTTTGCTCGGTAATAAAACTAACTATCCGACAGATTATGCGCCGGAGGTTTTAGAAGCTTTTGTAAATAAACATCCGGAGAATGATTATTTTGTGAAATTTAATTGCCCTGAATTTACAAGCTTATGCCCGATGACGGGACAACCTGATTTTGCAACCATTTATATTTCTTATGTTCCCGATCGAAAATTGGTAGAAAGTAAATCGCTGAAATTGTATTTGTTCAGTTTTCGCAATCATGGAGATTTTCATGAGGATTGTGTTAATACTATTATGAAGGATCTAATTAAATTAATGGAACCAAAATATATTGAAGTTTGGGGGAAGTTTACCCCGCGAGGAGGGCTGGCAATTGACCCTTATGCTAATTATGGTAAGGCGGGAACAGAGTGGGAACAGGGTGCTAAAAAAAGACTTTTGATGCATGATATGTATCCTGAAAATATCAGCTATCGTTAGATTGTTTTGAAGCCGAAGAGAAATCTTCGGCTTTTATTTTAACATAATCTTTAAAGAATAATTATAATTTGTAGTAATTTTAAGAGAAGAACACTTTTTTTATTAGCTTCCTTATGCTACAATAGACTAAGTTAGATTTTAGAAAATTTATTTTTAGAACCAGTGGGACTTAAAAAGAACCATGAGGGACAAACTGCGTGGGGAGAATGTTATGGATAGTATTATTAATTTGCAGAAAAAAATTGTTCCCGAACTTACAAATCTCTTGGTACAAAGGTATCAGATATTAAGACAGGTGAGTCATGAGCACCCTATCGGACGCCGTGCTTTGGCTGCAAGACTGGGACTGAGCGAAAGAGTGCTGCGAGCACAGGTAGATTTTTTGAAGAACTGTGGCTTGCTAGCGTTTTCATCCGCAGGAATGTCTGTTACAGAAGAAGGA
>CAYVGQ010000180.1:0-3070 GCA_964450295.1 uncultured Phascolarctobacterium sp.
CGGCAACATTTTTATCTTTAAAAAACGCTCCGTCACAGGTGGCGCAATAGGAAACACCGGAACCGACAAATTTTTCTTCCTCGGGCAGGCCTAAAGGTCGCACACGCGCTCCTGTAGCCAAAATAACGGCTTTAGCAAGCAGTTCGCCGCCGTTTTCTGTCTGCACGCCCTTATGGTCGCCGTAGTCCTTAAGCCCGGTTGCCTTATCGTAAACGATTTCGGCGCCCATTTTAATAGCTTGGTTATACAGTGCTTCGGCAAATTCAAAGCCTGCGATAGATTCAAAACCCGGAAAGTTTTCTACATGCGAAGCAGTAATAATCTGCCCGCCTTGCAAATGCTGTTCGATCAGTTTGACAGTTTTGCCCGCTCGAGCGGCATAAAGAGCCGCCGTTAAACCGGCAGTACCTGCACCGACGATCAGTATATCAGTCATATTATTTTTCTCAGTCATATTTTCACCGTTTTCCAGTAGTAGCTTTATTTAAGCATCGCTAAAATAGCCGGTTTAGGCTGAACGCCTACCGAACGTTTCATTTCTTTGCCGCCTTCAAATACAATCAGCGTCGGAATGGTTTCAACCTGATACTGAGCTGCTAAATTCTGATTAGCGTCGATATCGATCTTGCAGACTTTGATTTCTTTCAGTTCTTCGCCAAGTTGATCAATAACCGGGCCGAGCATACGGCAGGGGCCGCACCAGCTTGCCCAAAAATCAACCAAAACTTTGCCTTCAGTCTGAAGGACTTCTTTTGCGAAACTGTCATTAGTAACATGTACAACTGCCATAGTAACATCTCTCCTTTAGTAATTATATTTTGTTTATATCTTAATTTTACCCAATATTCATAATAATTGCAACATAATTACAGGAGTGTGTGTGACAAGGGGACGTTCCTTTTTTGTCAACATTTAGCAACAACGCCACGCGATATTCCCGTTGCTCTCTCAATTTGACGTATCGACAGACCTATTTCTTTTAAGCGTCTAATTATCTGATTACGTTCTTCTCTTGGATATGACATAATTTCTAAAGGTTCTCTTCCGTTAGTAATTTCTAATATTTTTTGTCTAATTTGCATTTCATTCTGGCTAATCTTACCAGAAATATCAAAATCTTCATTTCCCAAAATCTTATGAAGGTTTTTCCATTCGTCCTTACTAACCATACTCAATGAGAAGTTAGTGTTTATCCAATCACTGCCATTTAGATATTCTCGATAACTGCTAAACGTATACTCTTGAATTTTTTTAACTATACCGGCTTTCACAGGATTTTGATGTATATATCGAACAAGTAAAATAAAATAACCGTCAACATTAACAGGCACACTTTTATAACGACTAGCAATCAGTGCTCCGTTACGCTCATATTTTTTATTAAAATACATTGCGTATTTTGTCAATACTCTTTTCATAAAAAGCGAAATGTCACCGGCACTTAATTCACGTATCAATAAATGTACATGATTACTCATCAAACAATAGGCATGTATTTCAATACCCATGCTTTTTATCAATGTTTTTAAAATTGAAAGTAATTGTTCATAATCTATATCTTCTTCAAATAGGCTTTGATGATTTATCCCTCTAAACATTACATGATAAAATCCTGTTTTGCTTATTTTTCTTGCTTGTCTACTCATTATTATCACCTTAAGTTAAACTATACTCCAAAGTTAATGAAAAATAAATACTTATACCATTATTCAAGAAGAATGTTATCAAATGTATATTTTGTCATAAAACAAGAGCACCTCCAAAAATTATTTTTGTCTAACATTTAGGTGGCTCTTCACGTTTAAATAAGGTGACAAAAAAGGAACGTCCCCTTGTCATAATAAAAAAAAGAGCTTGTAATAGTGGCGGAGTGGGTGGGATTTGAACCCACGCACGAGTCACCCCGTCTAACGATTTAGCAAACCGTCCTCTTCAGCCACTTGAGTACCACTCCATTGACTTACTTTGATAGTATACACTATCATAATACTTTTTTCAATAGTTCCGCAGTAAATATTTCTTGTTTAAAAAATAATACAGTGATTTTTATATGGCGGAGAGGGTGGGATTCGAACCCACGGAGGCTTGCACCTCGCTGGTTTTCAAGACCAGAGCCTTCAACCACTCGACCACCTCTCCAAGTCATGAACAAATTATACGGCAAATATTTAGCGCCGTCAAGTTTAACCTTATTATTAAAAAAATTAAAGCCGCCGTCAATATTGATGGCGGCTTTAAAATCATGCAGAACTAGGCCTTACCTGCCAGACGTTTATAGTTGTTCAGTCTTTCTTGAGCGTCTTTTTCTGTTTTTGCAAACAGAGCTTCTGCGCTTTCAGGATATTGTTTAAGTAAGGAAGAATAACGAACCTCGCCCAACAGGAAATCTCTAAAGGAAGCGGTAGGCTCTTTGGAGTCCAAAATAAACGGATTTTCGCCTTTTTCTTTCAAAGCCGGGTTATAGCGGTAGGTAGCCCAGTAGCCGCTTTCAACGGCACGCTTAGCTTCCAGCTGGCTGCAACCCATTCCGGCTTTCAAGCCGTGGGTAATACATGGAGAATAAGCAATAATCAAAGAGGGACCATCATAAGCTTCGGCCTCAGCAATAGCTTTTAAGGTCTGATTTTTGTCGGCACCCATGGAAACTTGCGCTACGTAAACATAGCCGTAGGTCATAGCCATCGCGCCAAGGTCTTTTTTCTTGGTCCGTTTGCCGGCTGCAGCAAATTTGGCGATAGCTGCGGTTGGTGTGGATTTGGAGGCCTGACCGCCAGTGTTGGAGTAAACCTCGGTGTCAAAAACCATGACGTTGACATTTTCGCCGGAAGCAAGAACATGGTCAAGTCCGCCGTAGCCGATGTCGTAAGCCCAACCGTCGCCTCCGAAAATCCAGTGGCTGCGTTTGACGAAGAATTGTTTTTCTTTATAGAGAGCCGCGCATTGTTCGCATTCTCCCTGATATTTTTCTAAAACGGCAGTCAAAGCTTCAGCACGTTCACGAGTGTCTTCGCTGACTTCCATATTGTCGTGCCAGGTTTGCAGTGCATTTTTGAGGTCATCAGGAAGCTCT
>CAYVGQ010000181.1:0-313 GCA_964450295.1 uncultured Phascolarctobacterium sp.
ATGTATTCAATACTATATGAGCCATTTAAAAGCGATGATGGAGAAAAGTAGATTGGACGATGGCCTAGAGAAGCGGCGGTTAGTGTAAGCCGTAACATCAAAAATTGAATTCCGCTCCAGAGGAGGCAGGGGTTGCAACCTGTCCGGGTTCGACCGATACATCGTCAATGAGGCCGCAAGGCGGCGAAAAAAGGTGGCACCACGTGAGGTATTGCTCTCGTCCTTGATTGTAATTGATCAGGCTGAGAGTTTTTTTATTTTACAGGTGAATGGAGCGATGGCAATGAAAATTATTGTAACTGAAAACGGAATT
>CAYVGQ010000181.1:323-3059 GCA_964450295.1 uncultured Phascolarctobacterium sp.
TGACAAAGGTGTCGCTTTGTTACAGGCAGTGCCGGATTTTGAAGTAGATGTACGTTTTGATATTGACAGAGAAGAGCTGCTTAAAATTATTCCGGAATATGATGCTATTGTTGTGCGCAGTGTTACCAAAATCAATGAAGAATTTTACCGGCATGCTACAAATATTAAGGTTGTGGGGCGTGCGGGTAATGGCGTAGACAATATTGAGATGGAAGGTGCCACTAAACGCGGTATTATAGTGGTTAACACGCCGGAATCTAATATTGTATCTGCCGCTGAACATACAATTGGTTTATTGTTAAGCGCGGCGCGAAATGTCGTCAAAGCGCATAAAATGATTGAGTCAAGAGTATGGGATCGCAGTGGACTTAAAGGTAGCGAGCTGCTGGGGAAGACTTTGGGTATTATTGGTTTGGGGCGTATTGGCGGCCTGGTAGCTACCAGGTTGCAAGCTTTTGGAATGAAGGTTATTGCCTATGATCCTTATATTGCTGATGCCCGATTTCATAAATATGGAGTTGAAAAGTGTGAAACATTGGGTGAACTTTTAAAGCAGTCTGATTTTATTACTATTCATACTCCTAAAACCGAAGAAACATTTAATATGATTACGGCTAAAGAGCTTGCTGAATGCAAACCAGGAGTACATGTTGTGAATTGTGCCCGCGGAGGTCTTATCAATGAAAAAGATTTGGCTACAGCCATTAAAGAAGGGTTAGTAGCCAGTGCTGGCATTGATGTTTTGGTGGACGAACCAAAGCCGATTTCACCATTGATTGATTTGCCGGAATGCGTATTAACACCACATCTTGGGGCTGATACCATTGAAGCACAGGATAATGTCGGTATTGCTATTGCTGAAGAAGTTATCGCCGCTCTGCACGGAGAATTGGTTCCTAACGCAGTTAATTTGCCTACCTTACAGCCGACAGAACTGAAGGAAATGCAGGGGTATCTGATATTAGGCGAATATTTGGGCAAACTTTATTATCAATTAGAAAAAGCAGCTGTAGAAAAAGTTGAGATCATTTATACGGGTGAAGCTGCCGAGATGGAGACGGGTATGCTAACCCGCGCGATACTAAGAGGCGTTTTTGAGCCCATCCTTAAAGAACGCGTTAACTATGTCAATGCCGCATTGACCGCTAAAAGCCGCGGCGTCGATGTTATTGAAAGCAAACATGCAGGGAAAAACAATTTATTACAAGTCAAAATTCATACTAAAGAAAATGTCTTTACCGTTGCCGGTACCGTTTTTGGAGAAAAAGAGATTCGTATTATTGAAATCGACGGTTATCAGTTTGATTTGACACCGGCACATTTTATGCTGGTGGCGCGCAATCAAGATAAACCCGGTATGATTGGGCAGATCGGGACTCTTTTGGGCGCCGGTAAGGTCAATATCGCGACTATGCAGGTCAGCCGTAACTTAAGAGACGGACATGCCATGATGTTTATGACAGTGGACAGCGAAGTCGGTAGCGAAACTCTGAAATTACTGCAGGGGCTGGAAGGTATTTTGCAGGTTAATTTGGTAAAATTATGAGAGGGTCTTTTAATAAAGAACTAGGCATCCTTGTTTTAGCTGCTTATATTGTCTTTAAGGATTTAAGCAAGGATGTAAATTTTCTGGCTTATATTGTGATTATACTTGCGGTTTGTCGAATGTTCATGAAATATAGACATCTTAATCATTAAAAAATACCCGCTGTTAAAAACAGCGGGTATTTTGCTTGAAGTATTGAAAATTTTTATTCAACGAAGATAACTTTACCATCTTTAAAAGCTTGGACGCGAGCCAGAGATTCTACACGAAAACCGGCTTCAATTAGGCGCATACGTCCGGGTTGAAAGGATTTTTCGATAACGATGCCAATGCCGACTACTTCGCTACCTGCTTGTTCAACGATATTTGCTAGTCCAAGAGCTGCCTCACCGTTAGCAAGAAAGTCATCTATAATAAGAATTTTTTCACCGGCCGGTAAAAATTTTTTAAGCACGGATACTTCACTGGAAATTTTTTTTGTAAAAGAATAAACTTTTGTACTGTAGGCTTCGCTGCTCATAAGTGCAGACTTTTGTTTGCGAGCAAAGACCACCGGCACATGCATGTATAATCCTGTTGGCAAAGCGCAGGCGATGCCTGAAGATTCGATAGTAAAGATTTTAGTGATGCCGCAGCCTGCAAAACGACGATAAAACTCTTTGCCTATTTCCATCATCAGCTCGGGATCGATTTGGTGGTTGAGAAAAGAATCTACTTTTAAAATTGCGTCATTTAAAACGGTACCTTCGGATATAATTTTTTCTTTGAGCAGTTTCATGATATACACCTCGAACATTTACTTATAATATTATAGGATATGCTATTATTGCTATTTAGTCCAGTGATTTTCCAAAAGAAATACAAAATTCAGATAAATACCAAAGAAATGATACAAAAAAATCTTGACAAGCATCGAAAATACTGGCATAATGTAAAACATAACATAAATAAACCATATTTTGTTTTTGTAACTTTATAATAAAAGCTTTGAATGGGATAAATTTGCTGGTCTTACCGGTTTTAGAGAAACGGCGGATGGTGCAAGCCGTGGCGGTACAGCAATGATACTCACCCGGGAGCCGTATTTCTGAACTTACAGTAGGAAATAACGCCGGCGCAGCGTTATGCGTTTGAAGCCTTTGCTTCGAGATAATGAGGTCAAATTAGGGTGGTACCGCGGTGAAAATCGC
>CAYVGQ010000182.1:0-3055 GCA_964450295.1 uncultured Phascolarctobacterium sp.
GGCTCTTCACAAGTTGTCACAAGTGTCTCCGGCTTCGCCCACTCTGCCTCTCTTGCTTCAACAGGGTTTATACAATAGCTCTTAATTTTATCCAATTCTGTCCTGGTAAGTTTTCCTTCTAAAACATATATTTTAGCAGAAGCAACCATCGGTCTTTCTTTTTGAGTGATCAACTGAATAGCCTGTTCCGCAAAATCTTCTCTTTGATCATATTGACCCGGCAGATATTCTACTGCAAAAGCCACACATCCGGAAGGTATTTCAAAATTTTCATCAATAACACTGTCTACAGGCGGTTCCGACAATACTGTTTTTCTTGCTGCTTCAAATTCTTCATCGTTAATTCCCATCACATCATAACGATTAAGAATTCTGATTTCAGTTAAATTTTTCATGCCCAAATTGTTGCGCAGATCAGATAAAAGGCCATGGGCCTCTACTGCAAAAGCGGCTTTCTTCTCTACAAAAACCCGTCTGATTGTAGTCATAAACTCAGCCTCCCAAATAAGATGCGTTTAAAAATACTCGTTAATATAATTATGACACTTTGGAAACAACTTGTCTAACAATTCTGCCGCTTCCTGCTTATGTACCTTCAGCCTATTCTCAGCTGCAAGTTCTTGTACAGAGAACTGACCAAAATACAATTGTGTAAAGGCAGCTACATCCATTTCAATTTCCTGCATATCTACTGTGCTTATAATATCTGTTTTGCCCGATTCAACTTTCAGTCTCAATAAGCCATTATTGATGGGTAAAGTTTTATCATGAATCAGCAACACCAACGAATCTTGTAAATCAAGGTCAGAAACATTTAACTGCAACAAGGCCTGACGTATATTAATGCAGCGAGCCATCATAAAAGGTTGTAATCTACCGGAATATCTTTGATTCGTTAAATGCAGGTAAGTCTTGTCCTCTGCTTCTGCTAACCAACTTATTTCTTCAGCTTCGCTAACATGCTTACTGGCAAAATGTAACAACGCATTTCTGGCTGCTGTTTCCGATACTAACATTTCTTGTATGGTAAAAATTTTTCCAGTAATACTGTAAAACATGTAACCTAAAATTTCAGTATTTCGTTTAACAAGTACGGCTTTTATATGCTCGCCTTGATGTACAGCCAGTAAATTTTGCCAGTTTTTAAAACTGCGTTTAACTGTGGCATGATACTTTATTGTTACATTATTATAAACATGTTCGAAAATTTCAATTTGATCCAGATTAACACACTCTAAAATCAACTCTTCATCACTGAATGATTTTGGCAAAGCAGTTAGAGGCATTTCGTAAAGATGCCGGTAATAACAATAGTCAAATTCGTAGGGACGATATATACCAGCATTGATAGGCATCAATAAAACAAAGGCTTGATTCTGAGCACGTAAAATTGCAAAGGCGGTGTCTAAGAGTGGCCCAAATAAATGCCGACCTCGATATTGCGGAGCGGTGGCAACGCCAACGATATAAGGAATTTTTAATTCTTTCCCCCGGAGCTTAATAGTATATGGATTAAGATGCAACATATTCATCAAATTATCGTTTGCTTCATCAAAGCAACCAAGGATTATATTTTGTTTAAGACAATATTCATTGAAATACCACTGAAAAAATGGCGTATCTTTTTTTTCAAAACAATAATCCCACAAATTCATTACTTTCGGCAAAGTTTTTTCATTTACGACTCTAAAATCCATCTTGCTCTCCTATTTAAAAACAGCAGAATATTTTTTTACCATAAATTCTGGATTGTATGACTCTTTGGCCATTCGCAGTCCTTCATGCCCCATATCTTCTTCCCTATTTAAGTAGACTACGTCACTCCATGCATGCTTGGCGAAATCTTTATTTATGGCAGCGTAAAGGCCGCGGTATTCTGGATTAGCCTTTTCCACATGTAAAACAGCTGTATCGTCATTAATTTTCTTGCCAAAACTGAAAGCTTCAACTTTGCCGTCAATACGAATAACGCCACCGCGCAAATCCAAAACTTCGAAGTTATCAATTGCTTCATGAATAGCGCACAGTTCACAGCGCAAGCTTTCATCTCCACCCACTCTTTTTTCGCACCATTCATCACCGAATGCTTTGCATTCTTCATAATTGTTGGGAGTAATTGGCTCATATACATAATCGGGATACTCTTTTTTAAAGTTATTATAATGATTTTTTTTGCCATGGTATTTACGACCTGATAAGTTGGCTAATTTTTCGCGCAAATAAACATAATCCCAGTTATCGCGATCTTCAGTGAACTCCATAGCAGGAAAAGCCTTCTCTAAACGTGTTTTTCCGTCCTCGTAGATACCATGTATCTCGAAAGGTTTGCCACTATGATATTCTTTTATTTCTGCGAATAGCTTGGGCAGGTCTTCATCTCTGCCTCCAAAAGGTTGCAAAAAGAAATCGACTTCATCACGTTTGACCTTAATCACCAAAAAATCATGTACTACCGTCCAGTAGATGCCATAACAATCCTGCCATATAAATAAATTTGTAAAAGCACATTCCGAACCGCGTTGTTCAGGACGTGATAAATAACTTTCTAATAAAGCTCTATCAGCTGTTGTTATTTTTTTCAGTTTTAAAATAAAAAGGACCTCCTTAAAAGATATAACTTTCCTACCTAGATATTATACCATAAAAGTATCAATTTACTAAAGAAAAAAACCAACTGCATAAGCAATTGGTTTTTCATAACTACATTAATGTTTAGCCTTTGTGATTGTTAAAGCATTCGCGGCAGTATACCGGACGATCCATGGAAGGACGGAACGGAACTTCTGTGTCTTTACCGCATTCTGCACAAGTAGCGTGGAACATTTCGCGAGCCGGGCGCTCGTTGTTAATTCCCATGCGTTGTTTGCGAGCTTGACGGCAAGAGGGGCAACGGCCGGGTTCATTAGTGAAGCCTTTTTCTTCGTAAAATTCTTGCTCAGAAGCAGAAAATACGAATTCGGAACCGCATTCGCGGCATACTAAGGTTTTGTCTTCTTTCATTGGTTAATCACTCCTTACATTAAACATACCCCATAAGGACTTATAGATGTTACCA
>CAYVGQ010000183.1:0-2622 GCA_964450295.1 uncultured Phascolarctobacterium sp.
TCATCCTGAATAGCATCAATCATAGCCTGGAACATATCATAGGCTTCAAATTTATATTCTACCAACGGATCTTTCTGGCCGTAAGCGCGCAGGCCAACACCCTCACGCAATAAATCCATAGAATCAAGGTGTTCCATCCAATGATTGTCCACAACCTTAAGCATAACCAGATTTTCCAGTTCACGCATCAGTTCAGGAGAAATAGCTTCTTCACGTTCTGCATAATGCTCATCAGCAACATTGTGTAAGTATTCTTCCAATTCTTCACGGCTAAGATCCTGCAAATAATCCACCTTCAGTAAGCCTTCCGGAGCATAGAATTCTTCTGCATAATCAATCAGAGCCGATAAATCCCAATCTTCAGAATATACTTCGGGGGGAGCATACATAGCCATTGTACGATCTACTATTTTATGCACCATTTCCATAATGGTATCGCGCAAATTGGCCTGATGCAGGATTTTTTTACGCTGAGAATAAATAACTTCACGTTGCTGATTCATAACATCGTCATATTCCAGAACTTGTTTACGAATAGCAAAGTTTCTTGCTTCTACCTTTTTCTGTGCAGATTCAATGGAGCGTGTGACCAATTTATGTTCAATTGGCTCGTCCTCTTCCATGCCCAACTTATTCATAATATTGGAAATATTATCCGAGCCAAACAAACGCATCAAATCATCTTCTAAAGAAAGAAAGAATCTTGAAGAACCAGGGTCACCCTGACGAGCACAACGTCCACGCAACTGATTATCGATGCGGCGACTTTCGTGTCGTTCCGTGCCAATTATATGCAGTCCGCCAAGCTCAGGCACACCTTCTCCAGGTACAATATCCGTGCCCCGTCCTGCCATATTCGTTGCAATTGTAACCGC
This sequence comes from uncultured Phascolarctobacterium sp., assembly GCA_964450295.1. Lineage (GTDB taxonomy): Bacteria > Bacillota > Negativicutes > Acidaminococcales > Acidaminococcaceae > Phascolarctobacterium. The sequence continues at coordinate 876 of CAYVGQ010000183.1, forward strand.
GCCATATTGACCGGCTCCGGCAATTATTTCAGCTTCTTTTTCATGATATTTGGCATTTAAAACATTATGGGGGATTCCGCGTCTTTTCAGCATCGCTGCTAATTCTTCGGACTGAACAATGGAAGTAGTTCCGACTAAAACCGGCCGTCCTGATTTATGGCATTCTTCTATTTCATTAACAGCCGCCTTATATTTAGCGCGCTTTGTTTTGAAGATCACATCAGGATAGTCAATACGAATCATTGGTTTATTCGTAGGCACCACAACAACATTCAAGCCATATATTTTCTGGAATTCCTGTTCTTCAGTTTTTGCCGTACCGGTCATACCGGATAATTTTTCATACATACGGAAATAATTTTGAAAAGTAATCGTTGCCAAAGTCTGACTTTCCCGTTCGACCTTTACTCCTTCTTTTGCCTCTATCGCCTGATGTAGTCCTTCAGAAAAACGACGACCGAACATCAGTCGGCCTGTAAACTCGTCGACGATAATAACCTCACCATCTTTGACTACATAGTCTTTATCACGGTGCATAATAGCTTTCGCTTTTAAAGCGCACATCAGTTGATGCGAAAAATCTACGCCGTGCTCCGTATCATACATATTTTCAATACCTAGCATTTTTTCCGCTTTAGCGATACCAACCTCAGTAGGAGCGACAGTTTTCAATTTCTCATCAACTGTATAATCTTCCACTTCATCCATTTTAGATACTACATGCGCCAAAACTTTATACAAATCGGTAGATTTCTCACCCGGTCCGGAAATAATCAGTGGCGTCCTTGCTTCATCGACGAGAATACTGTCTACCTCGTCAACGATACAATAATTTAACGGTCTTTGAACCATCTGATCTTCATCAACAACCATATTGTCACGTAGATAATCGAACCCAAACTCATTATTCGTACCATAAGTAATATCAGCCGCATAAGCCGCTTTACGATCCGGATAATCAAGAGCATGAGCAATCAAGCCCACAGAAAGTCCCAAAAATTTAAATATACGTCCCATATCCTCACTATCGCGGCGAGCCAGATATTCATTAACAGTAACTATATGTACACCTTTACCGGTCAAAGCATTCAAATAAGCAGGCAAAGTAGCAACCAAAGTTTTACCTTCGCCTGTGCGCATTTCAGCAATTTTTCCGCGGTGCAAAACGCAGCCGCCAATCAACTGCACATCAAAGTGCCGCATTCCCAGTACACGTTTAGCTGCTTCACGAACGACTGCAAATGCCTCCGGCAAAATGTCGTCTAAGGTTTCGCCTTTGGATAAACGAACTTTAAAATCTGTAGTTTTAGCCGCCAGATTTGCAGAACTTAAATTCAATACATCTTTTTCTAATGCGTTGATTTTATCGACAATGACTCCGATTTCTTTTAATTCTTTTGCATTCGGGTCACCAAAAATCTTTTTCAACAAGCCTTCGAGCAAAATAATCACTCCTTAAATTTTTACAATAAAAAACACTACACCTAACTTAATATACTAGCAGAAAAAATTTTAAAAGTCAAAAAGCCCGGGAGTTTACCCCAGGCTTTTTTGTGAACTTTAAGTAAAATTTTTCTACTTAATATAACTATTTTATTTTAATTCCGGAGCCAGTAACCCATAATTGCCGTCTTTACGGCGATAAACAACGTTTGCACCACCAAAATCCGGTTCATAGAAAATGAAAAAATCGTGATTCAAAAGATTCATTTGTAAAATAGCCTCTTCTACAGTCATCGGATGCATA
>CAYVGQ010000183.1:2632-3049 GCA_964450295.1 uncultured Phascolarctobacterium sp.
GACAATAGGCTTCAAAAGGTGTTATCGTAGCAACTTGAGTTTTATTTTTGATAATCTTAAATTCGCCGTCAGAATCTGCTACAACTCCTGTCGCCGGAATTGCCGCATCACGGAAGTTATTATATTTTCTCTTCATCAGACGAGTCTTATATTTGTGAATCTGACGTTCGATTTTCTCGACTACCAAGTCAATCGAAGAATACATGTCTTTCGTGTTTTCCTGGGCTCTCAGCAAAATTCCGCTGGCCGGTACAGTAATTTCTACAATATGATTGCCCTTCTCAACTTTTAAAACTGCTGAAATATCACCAACGGTTTTAAACTGTCTCGTTATCTTCGTGATCTTCTTTTCAACATAATCTTTTAAAGCCGGAGTTACATCGATGTTTTTACCACGTACGTTTACGTTCATAATTC
>CAYVGQ010000184.1:0-2997 GCA_964450295.1 uncultured Phascolarctobacterium sp.
AAGTACTTTGAAAGATTCAGGAACACCGGGCTCAGGAATATTTTCACCCTTAACAATAGCTTCGTAGGTCTTTACGCGGCCCACAACATCGTCAGATTTAACGGTGAGTATCTCTTGCAGGGTATAAGCAGCACCATAGGCTTCCAGTGCCCAAACCTCCATTTCGCCGAATCTTTGTCCGCCGAACTGAGCTTTACCGCCAAGAGGCTGCTGAGTAACCAAAGAGTAGGGTCCGGTTGAACGGGCATGCATTTTATCATCAACCAAGTGATGCAGTTTGAGCATATATACGCAGCCAACGGTAACTTTATTATCAAAAGGTTCACCTGTACGGCCATCGTATAAAACAGTTTTACCACTGGGATCAATACCTGCTAGCTTTAAAGTAGCATTCAGATCTTCTTCGTGGGCTCCGTCAAAAACCGGCACGGACATTTTAACAGATTTAATGCTTTCCTCGCCAAATTTATCAATCTCAACAGTTTCCGGCATTCCATACTTATCAATATCATAGCCAGCTTCTGCAAAACGTTCTACCAAATCTTCAGCACCAGATTCAATCTGCATTCCCAATGCACGGGCTGCCCAACCCAAATGAGTTTCAAGAATCTGACCGATGTTCATACGGGAAGGTACTCCCAATGGATTCAATACGATTTGTACCGGTTCCCCGCTAGGAAGGAAAGGCATATCTTCACGCGGCATAATACGAGAAACTACGCCCTTGTTACCATGCCGTCCGGCCATTTTATCGCCTTCAGAAATCTTGCGTTTCTGTGCTATATGTACTCGTACCTGTTCATTAACGCCGGGAGGTAGCTCATCGCCGTTTTCGCGTGTAAAAACTTTCACGCTAACGATCTTTCCCGCTTCGCCATGTGGAACACGTAAAGAGCTATCACGTACCTCACGCGCCTTTTCACCAAAAATAGCGCGCAATAGACGTTCTTCTGCGGTCAGTTCGGTTTCTCCTTTCGGAGTTACCTTGCCTACCAGGATATCGCCAGGACGAACTTCTGCGCCAATACGAATAATACCACGTTCATCAAGATCTTTAAGTGCGTCTTCAGAAACGTTAGGAATATCACGAGTGATCTCTTCTTGACCAAGTTTGGTGTCACGCGCATCACAGTCATACTCTTCAATATGAATTGAAGTAAAGATATCAGCTTTCACTAAATCTTCACTCAACAAAATCGCGTCCTCGTAGTTATAACCTTCCCAAGGCATATAAGCAACAATGACATTGTGTCCGAGAGCCAATTCACCATGATCCGTCGCAGGACCGTCAGCAAGCACTTGTTTTTCAATGACTTGGTCGCCTTTATTGACTACGGGGCGCTGATTGACACAAGTTCCCTGATTGGAACGTTTAAATTTCAAAACTTCATACACATCGACACTACCGTCTTCTGCACGCACTCGGATTTCATTTCCACTGACACGTTCTACGAGGCCGGCACGTTTAGCCAAAATGCAGACACCAGAGTCAACAGCAACCTTATATTCCATCCCCGTCCCGACAACAGGAGCCTGCGTACACAAAAGTGGTACAGCCTGACGTTGCATATTCGCACCCATCAAGGCACGGTTCGCGTCATCATTCTCAAGGAATGGAATTAAAGCCGTAGCAATAGATACAACCTGCTTCGGAGAAACGTCCATGTAATCCACCTGATCAGGCGGTAAGGATAAAACCTCATTTAAATAACGAGCTGTAACACGTTCGCCCAAGAAGTAGCCATTGTCATCCAAAGGTTCATTCGCTTGAGCACAAATGTACTCATCCTCTTCATCTGCTGTCAAATAAACAATTTCATCAGTAACACGGCGTGTTTCTTTATCGACCTTACGATAAGGTGTTTCCATAAAACCATATCTATTAATAATAGCAAAGGTTGACAAAGACCCAATCAGCCCAATGTTAGGGCCTTCAGGAGTTTCGATAGGACACATGCGACCGTAATGAGAATGGTGAACGTCGCGCACTTCATAGCCGGCACGTTCACGGCTTAAGCCTCCAGGCCCCAGTGCAGATAAACGGCGTTTATGAGTCAGCTCAGCTAAAGGATTGTTTTGATCCATGAACTGAGACAGCTGACTGCTACCAAAAAATTCTTTGATTGCAGCAACTACCGGACGAATATTAATCAATGCCTGAGGCGTGATGACGTCAACATCCTGAATTGTCATACGCTCTTTTACGACACGCTCCATACGCGCCAAACCAATACGGAATTGATTTTGTAGTAATTCACCAACGCTTCTGACACGACGATTTCCTAAATGGTCAATATCGTCACCAGTACCAAGTCCATCCATCAAATTCAGTAAGTAACCAAAGGAAGCCAGTACATCTTCAACAGTAACTGTACGATGTTTTTCAGGAATATCAGCAGTACAGATAAGTTTTAAAACCTGATCTTTTAATCGTATGGAAACCTCTTTTAAACCTACACCACTGAAAATACCGCTCTGTTCGATGGTATCGATAGCTTTATCATCTATTTTAGTGCCTGCCGGTAAAACAATTTCACCGGTAGAAGTATCCACTAAATGAGCGTCCAGAACTTTATCTAGCAAGCGACGACGCCAGCCCAATTTTTTGTTTAGTTTATAACGACCAACACTAGCCAAATCATAACGTTTGTTATCAAAGAATGTGGTTTCTATAAGTTGTGTAGCGTTTTCCAAAGTAGGAGGTTCACCCGGGCGCAACTTCTTATAAATTTCAATTAACGCTTCTTCGCGGCTGGTAGTTGCATCGCGTTCCAACGTAGCCAATACAGAAGGATGCTCACCGAATAATGCTAAAATTTCAGCATTGGTAGATAGTCCCAGTGCACGCAACAAAATCGTTGCTGCCAGTTTTCTAGTGCGGTCAACACGAGCATAAACAACATCATTAACGTCTGTTTCAAATTCAATCCACGCGCCGCGATTAGGAATCACGGTTGTTCCATACATCTTTTTACCACTGGGATCCATAGAGGTATT
>CAYVGQ010000185.1:0-2984 GCA_964450295.1 uncultured Phascolarctobacterium sp.
GCAGGCTTTATATCTGGCATGATCACTGTCTAAAACAGATAACGCAGGATCATTCCTACGTCGCAGAGCTATTAGCAAGCGGTGAAATCACCACCAAAGAAGCTTTTACACATCCACAGAAAAATATTATTTTAAAAGCCATAGGTGCTGAAGCAGAACTGGAGGCTGATGTTTTTTCCTTGGAGCTGACCGCTTCTGACAAGCTACTTCTGTGTAGCGACGGCTTGACTGATATGGTGGAAGACAGTCAGATCAGTGCCATCTTAGCAGATAATACGACCGAACAGGCAGCTGAACTGCTATTGGAGGCTGCTTTGGACAACGGTGGCCGCGACAACGTGACCCTGATTCTAATCGACTTGACACCGAAGGAGGAGGATAACTGACTATGACAGATATGGAAGGGAAGTTTTTACATAACCGTTATAAAATCTTGTGTCCTATCGGTGTTGGTGGTATGGCAAAGGTATATCTAGCACAAGATATGCTACTGGACAGAGAAGTCGCTGTCAAAATTTTGCGCACACAATTCATCAACGATAAGTCGTTACTGGAACAATTCCGTCGTGAAGCTCAATCGGCAGCACGGCTGATTCATCCCTCCATCATTAATATTTTTGATGTTTGTGAAGAAAATAACCAGTATTTTATCGTAATGGAATATGTGGACGGTAAAAATCTGAATACTATTTTAGAAGAACAGGGACCGCTGAAACCTTTTTGGGCTGTACATATAGCCTGTGAGTTAGCGGCCGCGCTACAGCATGCCCATAACCGTAACATTATTCACTGCGACATCAAACCTCATAATATTCTAATCAATAAAAATATGACACCCAAGATAGCGGATTTCGGTATCGCCAGGATGGTGACTAGTCAAACGATGGTTTATACTTCATCCGTTATTGGCTCGGTACACTATCTTTCACCGGAACAGGCTGGCGGTGCTCCTGTAACAGCTCAATCTGATATTTATTCGCTGGGCATCGTGCTATACGAGATGCTAACAGGTCGAGTGCCTTTTGATGGTAAAACGGCCGTTGCTGTGGCGATGATGCACCTAGAGAAAAGGCCGCCGCTACTGAAAGAATACAATTTAGAGTTACCGAATTCTTTGCAGGAGGTTATCGATAAGGCTCTGGCTAAGGATCCGGCTGAACGTTACGCTACAGCCGAAGAAATGTGGCAGGATCTCTATAATATTAAAAATAAAATGTTGCAGGAGAGCGTAGAAGAAGACTATGCCGAAAGGTTAGGCATAACTGCCCTTAATAAGCCGAAACTTCCAGATCAGACAGGCAGAAGCTACGATTGGGAACGTGATGATAATGAAGCGCCGGAAGAAACCATTATTATGAAACCAACCTTTAATAAATCAACGGACGAAATAGTCCAGGAAGCGGCTGCATTCAATAAACGTGTCCGTCGAAATAAATACATCAAGCTCTTCATGCTGGTCGCTGTTCTGGCTGCAGCTATTCTGTTCGTGGGCAATCTTTTCAGCCGCAAAACCGTAGATGTGCCTAACGTCGTGGGCAAGTCGGTCGTTGAAGCTCAGAAAACTTTGGAACAATCAGGCTTTACTGTAAAACTGGACGAGGAATATGATGCAAAAACAACTCCTGGTTACGTTATCAAACAGGAACCGGAAGGAATAAGTAAACGGAAGGAAGGCAGTGAAATTACGCTACTTGTTAGTAAAGGGCTGGAAATGTTGCAAATGCCGGAACTTATAGGTTTGCCTCTAGAGAAAGCTAGGAAAGAACTTCAAGATCTGGGATATGAGGTCGGCGTTATTACCTATAAATTTGTAGAAGATAAACCTTCTGAATCGGTTTTGGAGCAAGCTCCTAAGGCAAAAAATAAAACTCCTAAAGGCTCAAAAGTAGATTTGGTAGTTTGCCGCACGCCTAATGACCTTGTAATGCCAAACGTTATGGGTAGCAAATTAAACGATGCGCAGAAAGCCTTAAATGATATGGGCATCATGGACATAACGGTACATTATGTAGAAAGCCCCGGTAACACTGGCACTGTTGTGGGCATGGAACCGCCGGTCGGCGATAAATTTAAAGGGGACGGTAAAGCAACTCTGCAAATATCTTCGGGACGTTATTCGCAAAGCGTCAATAAATATGCTGAATTTGTTGTGCCTCAAGGCAGTGGCAGTCAGGAAGTACAAATCATTCTGAATGACAATAACGGACAGCGAACTGTTTACCAGGGATTGCAAAAAGCCGGCGTGCGTATTCGTCAAAAGGTAGAGGTCACCGGCAATGGGAAGGTACAATTCTACTGCAATAATAAACTGATTGAGGAGAAAGACCTGTGAGCGTGGGGCAGGGAAGAGTCATCAAGACCTATAACGGTTACTATTATGTAGATAACGGTAGCGGCGAGCTAGTCACCTGCAAAGTGAAAGGGAAGTTGAAGCAGAACCGTTTTTCACTCTGTACCGGCGATATGCTAGAGTTTGAGACCAATAGCAGTGGCGAAAGCATGATCAGCAAGATACTGCCTAGACGCAATTTTATGTTAAGGCCTACAATTGCCAATATTGATCTTATTATTGTAGCCTTTGCTTGCGTCAATCCCGATTTTAGTTATTTGTTGGCAGATAAACTACTGGTTTTGGCGGAACAAGCAGGAATTCCCGCAGTTATTTGTTTGAATAAGATTGATTTAACTTCGAAAGAATTTATTGATGAGATAAAAAATGTTTATGAAAAAATAGGTTATGAAGTATTTGCTGTTTCTGCTCAGCAGGGCATTAATATTGAGGTACTTAAAGAGAGGATCTCAGGTAAGATCAACGTTTTTGCAGGGCCCTCTGGAGTTGGAAAGTCATCTACGCTTAACGCCATCGAGCCCGGGATGCAACTTGTTACCGGCAGCATCAGCGAAAAAATAGGCAGAGGCAAGCATACTACCCGCTTTGCACATCTGCTCCCCTTTGCCGGCGGTTATTTGGCAGATACCCCTGG
>CAYVGQ010000186.1:0-2685 GCA_964450295.1 uncultured Phascolarctobacterium sp.
TCATTGAAAGTTGCTGCCGCAGTCAGCCAAGGATCTTCCTGCGTAGCTTTTATGCTGAGAGCAACGCGTTTATTTTCTTTATCAATTTTCTTAACCAGCACAGTGACTTCATCACCCACTTTAGCTACATCGTCTGCTTTTATGTCACGGTTCCAAGATAATTCAGTATTGTGGACAAGACCAACTAAGCCCTGGCCGACTTCAACGAATAAACCAAAATCAGCAATGCGTATAACTTTGCCAGTGACGATTTGACCTTCCGCAACAGAAGCAAACGCAACCTCTTCAGCAGCGGCACGAGCCTCTTTTGCTGCCTGGATTCTGGCTTCCTTAGCTTCACGCCAAGCGTGATACTTAGCTTCTTTTTCGCTTCTTAATAAATCACGACGCGAAACGACAAGACGTTTTTTAGTAATATCAACTTCAATCACTTCAGCATCTAGTTCTTGCCCAATATATCCAGAGAAATCTTCCACACGACGTAATTCTACATGAGAAGCGGGCATAAATCCTTCTACACCTTCAACTGCAACTCCCAAACCAACAATATTTTTCATTTTATTTTTAATAATGCGCAGTACTTTAACTTTAGCAGGACGTTTTTCGCCTTCTGCCAGTTCCGCTACATCATTCCATGCAGCATCCTGCTCTGCTTTTATTTTGGACAGACGAATGAAATCATCTTTAGAGGTACCGGGAATAACTTTAGCTTCTACCTCATCACCAACTTTAATCGTTTTTACTAAAAATTCAGGATCTTCAGCAGACCATTGAGAAAAGCTAATGGCTCCCTCTTTCATATAACCAAAGTCTACATATACCTCGTCTTTGCCTATTTGGATGACTGTAGCCTTAACAACTTTACCGGGATAGACATGTGCGTCCTCCAGGCTTTGTTCAAGCATACTTTCAAAAGATTCCATGTTTTCCATTACACGTATAGCCTCCTTAATTATACGGTCCGGCGTTGATGCGCCTGCCGTTATTCCTATATTTTGACAATTTTTAAACATCTCCTCGTTTAACTCCGAGGCCGTTTCAATATGGTAAGCACGCTTGCAACTCTTAGCAACGAGCTCATACAAATGTTTTGTATTGGCACTATTTCTACCGCCAACTACAATAAAGGCATCAACTTCATTTGCTAATTCCAAAGCTGCTTTTTGTCTTTGCGAAGTTGCCAGGCAGATTGTTTTTTCAATCTTATATTCTCCAGGTCGCTGAGACTGTAGGGCCATAAGAATTTTTTCAAATTTAGCCAATTCAAAGGTGGTTTGAATTAAAACTCCATATTTATCCACCAATGGTACATTACCTATATCTTTAATACATTCTATAACTATAGCATGTTTTCCTGCCCATTGTACAATACTTTTTACTTCCGGATGATTTTTTTCTCCGATAATTATCGGCAGATATCCTGCTTCCGCTAAAGCCCGACCTTTTTGTTGAGCAGATTTAACATTTGGGCAGGTTGCATCAATGATTGTCAGGCCTTTATTTTGTGCCTCTTCATAAACATCCGGACCAACACCATGAGAACGGAAAATAACCGTTTCTCCATGTTTAAATTCATCTAAACTTGCATGACAAGGTACACCTTTAGCAGTTAATTCTTCAATTAGCTGAGGATTATGTACTAGTGGGCCAAAAGTTGCAACAGTATTTATTTCATTAGCCGCCTTAGAGGCAATATCCACTGCTCGCTTGACACCATAACAAAAGCCACAACATGCAGCAACTTTGATTTTCATTCTTCCTCACCCCGCTTCCTGTAAGCGTTTTATTTCCTGCATCAATGTATCTGTAAGCTCATGTAAAAGCTCCTTATTTATGGGTCTATCTTTAGGAAAATAAATTGGATTCCCAAAAAATACGCTTACTTTAGGCCAAAGCTTACCTTGACGTTTAAGATCAGTTCCTTTTACACATGCTGGCAGAATAACCGACTTAGCCTTAGCAGCCATCATCAATGTTCCTGGTTCTGCTTTACCAAGAGCACCTGTTTTGCTTCTTGTTCCTTCAGGAAAAATTGCCAAAACACCACCAGCAAGCATTAGATCAATAGCGTATTTGATAGCCGTCCGATCCGCACCGCCACGTTTTACCGGAAAAGCACCTAAAAGTTTATAAATGTCGCCCAAGACAGGAATAAATAATTCCTGTTTTGCCATAAAATGTACTTTTCTGGTTGCAGCTACCCCGATTACCGGGGGATCAAGCAAACTTAAATGATTGCTAGCAATTACAAGCGGTCCGTTCAAAGGAATATTTTCTATGCCCTTTATTTCCAAGCGCAAAAATATTTTGAATAGTATTCTTAAAACAACTTTCATCACTGAATAAAACATTTTAATGCTCCTGCACCAATGTTAAAATTTTAGAGGTAACTTCCTGAATTGACATAGCAGAAGTATCAATATAAACAGCATCTTTTGCACAGCAAAGGGGCGCTATTTTACGTTCACGGTCCTGTTTGTCCCTATGCTCAATATCTGCCTGAAGTTGCCGTAAATCTACCTCCATACCTTTTGCAAGGATCTCCTGATAACGCCTCAGAGCACGTTCTTTGGTAGAAGCTGTTAAAAATATTTTTAAATCGGCATTAGGAAATACTACAGTTCCAATATCACGTCCATCCAGAACGACGCCACCACTTTCACCCATACGGCGCTGTTGATTCAT
>CAYVGQ010000186.1:2707-2982 GCA_964450295.1 uncultured Phascolarctobacterium sp.
GGCTTCACGTACTTCCGCAACTGCCGATATTTTAGAGACTATTTTTGTTACTTCAGGCGTCCTTATTGCCTCAGTTACCTCAATACCATCAACATAAACTCTGTTTAACTTAGCTTCTTGTTTAAAGGTAATAACCGTCTTACTCGCCAGCTTACTAACCAGATCTTGCGAAAACTCTTGCTTATCCTGAAGAAATTTCCAGGCAACGGAACGGTACATAGCTCCTGTATCAATATAAATATATCCTAAAGCTTCAGCTACAAACTTGGCAATAG
>CAYVGQ010000187.1:0-2981 GCA_964450295.1 uncultured Phascolarctobacterium sp.
TGGCAATCCTGCTGCTTGAGCCTGTTCGCGCAGCAAAACAACGGTTCTCTCCGCTACCAGCGGACTACCCGGAACAGCGTAGACAACTTCTGAATTTTGAGCCTGCTGTAAAACGAAATCAACTATTTTTTGATAAACCTCGTCAAAACAAGCACCTGTTTCATAAAAATCGTCGCAAGAAATAAATTTTATACCTGCCTTTTCCAGCTCACTGACGCATGGATGAACAGCGGTACGCAAAATTACTTTCACGCCACTCTGTAATCTTTGCAAAGTGTCTATCGATAAATGACCGGCGCTACCGGGTCCCAGTCCAACAACAGTAATACCTTTTTCCATTTTGCACCTTCCTTTACTTAAAACGGGAACCAATAAAAGGCAGTCGGCGTAATTCCTGTTTGCCTACTAGACCGCCTGCTGTTAATGACAGCAAATAAACGATGACGCCAGCAAAAATAGTTATTGCAGTTGCTATGGTATTACCCACATACACCGTAAAATAACCATGCATAATATTACTTAGGACGGCCATCAAAATAGATGCCAGTAAAATTTTGCCAAGGGGCTTTAATTTAAAAGAAATGCCTCCACGGACTAAGAAAAAAATATTTAGTGCTGCCGCTAAAGCAAAATTTATATTTGAAGCCCAGGCTGCTCCTGCAATACCGAAAGGTAGAGTCGTAAGATACCATACTGCCACCGCCTTAACTGCGGCACCAAGCAGCATATTCCACATGGGAATAACTGTTTTCCCCAATCCCTGCAACATACCGGTCGTGATTTGATGGATACCTAAAAGGCAAATAGAAGGCGACAAACTTCTAATAACTTCCCCCGCCAATACCGTACCGTATAAAAACTTAGACACCGGGTATGCCAATGCCCATAAACCCGCTGCTGCAGGAAATGTTAGCAAGCAGCATAGAGTCATTGCCGTATTCGTTTTTTTGTTGACTCCTTCCCTATCGCCCAAAGTAAAAGCTTCAGAAATAGCCGGCACCAGGCTAGCCGCTAAAGACAAAGTCGGAATCGTCGCCATCATGATCAACGGCATACCCATCCCAGCAAGATAACCAAACAATGTTGTAGCTTCTGATACTGAAAAGCCTGTTTCTACCAGACGATTTGGCACAAGCAACATATCTATGCCGCTTGTGACAGGAACCATAATATTAGCACAGGATACCGGCAAAGCTAACAGCACCAGTCTTTTGGCTATCTGCCCTACTGTTTCGCAGCTTCCCGGCTTTTGTTTATTGCTTTCCTGTGCCCAGTCTCTTTTTTTCTTCAAATAGAACATTCCCAAAACGGCCAGTCCTGTGAGCGACCCCGGCACAGCGCCAAAAGCCGCACCAGCCGCTGCATATTCCAAGCCGTATGGTAGCAGGTAATAAGCCAGCATTATCATCGTTACAACACGCACCAACTGTTCCAAGATCTGCGAAACCGCAGGAGGAGTCATCATCTGATACCCTTGAAAATAGCCTCTGAAACTAGCCAGAATGGTCGCAAAAAATACGGCCGGTGTCAAAGCAAGCAAACTTTGATACGCACGTGGATCTCGAACCAAGCCACTATCTACCAACCAACCTGCCGCATAATATAAACTTCCGGAAAAAAATAGACCTGTCAAAGCCATTAAACCCATGGAAACACGAAAAACTCTCCCGGCACTGACAAAATCGCCCTTAGCTACTTTTTCGGAAACGATTATAGAAATGGCTACAGGAATACCGGCCGACGATATGGAAAGCATTAAAAGATAGACAGGATATGCCATCTGATACAATCCGATACCCTCACCACCAAGCAGTCTGGATAACAGTATTCTGTTAACAGAACCGATGACCTTGACCATCAGTCCGCCCAACGTCAAAATCATGGCGCCACGTAAAAACTTATCTTTGGCCATACTCCGGTCCTTCCTTTGATGTTTTCATTTAAATTATAATCAACTTTGCGGCAGTTGTATAGCTTACTTCCGTGCCAGCCTCGGCAAATTCTTCTCCAGCCAAATCAGTTCGTCACTTTTTAGTTTCACCGTACGGAAAATGAGTTGCGCCTGCGCACCGCTTTTAAAATTCATATACTGTTGATGCTCACTAATCAGTTGCATCAAGGCCGCAGGATCAATAGTAGCATTTTCGGAGAAGGTAATCCTTATCTCGCCGGAGTGAACACTGATGCCGCGCACATGTAGCAGCCTACATAAAGCTCGCAAACAGGCCACACGCCATAGAGTTTCTACTTCCTCCGGCGGTTCGCCAAAACGGTCAATAATCTCATCCAGCAAATCTCCTCTTTCTGCATACTCTAACTCGGCAAAACGCCGGTACAGTTCCAGCTTATAGCGCGGATCAGCAATATAATCGTCAGGAATATAGCCATCAACTCTAATCTCCAGCACCGGGTCAGGTTCGGGAATGCCATCTTCTATGCCATCTTTCAACTTGCTTATGGTCCGTTCCAACATCTCGCAATATGCGGCAAACCCCACTCCTGCGATATGCCCATGTTGCTGTGCTCCCAAAAGATTGCCGGCCCCGCGGATTTCCAGATCGCGCATAGCAAGCTTAAACCCGGCTCCTAATTCTGTAAAATCTCGGATGGCCTGTAGCCTTTTTTCAGCAACTTCGCTCAAAGCACGATTCCTTTTATAAACAAAATATGCATACGCCAAGCGAGAAGAGCGCCCCACACGCCCTCGCATCTGATACAGCTGTGATAAGCCAAAATTTTCGGCTCCATCGATAATAATTGTATTAGCCAGCGGAACATCCAACCCGTTTTCAATAATTGAAGTGGATAGCAGTACATCACAACTACCCTCATAAAAAGCAATCATGGCATCTTCCAACATGTCCTCCGGCATCTGTCCATGCGCTATCCGAACACTTCTACCCGGCACCAGTTTACGCAAATCATTAGCAATATTTTCCAGTCCGGTTACCCTATTATGCACGTAATAAGCTCTGCCTCCA
>CAYVGQ010000188.1:0-2980 GCA_964450295.1 uncultured Phascolarctobacterium sp.
CACGCATTGCTGTAAACGCTTCGTGTCCAGGAGTATCAAGGAAAACAATTTTTTTACCTTGATAGTTAACCTGATAAGCACCGATATGCTGGGTAATACCGCCAGCTTCACGTGCAGTAACATTAGCCTTGCGAATAGCGTCTAATAGTGAAGTTTTACCGTGGTCAACATGACCCATAACAGTAATAACAGGAGGTCTTGGTAGCCGTTTTAAGGGATCATCTTCAACTTCAGAGATTTCTGTCGGATCTTCTTCCGGGGGAAGAGGGACTACCTCTACGCTAAATTCGCTACCCACAAGCAACGCTGTATCGAAGTCAATATCCTGATTGATCGTTACCATAACACCAAGCATAAAGAGTGCTTTAATAACTTCACTTACTTCACGTTTCAGTAAGGTTGCGAACTCTTTCACATTGATAGTTTCGCCGATTTCGACTAATGTTGGTTTCTGAACTTCTACCATTTGTTGCTGAACACGCGACACATTACTGTTATTCACCTGACGTTTGTTGCTACGTCCCATATGGTTAGTGCTACGGTTTGGACGACTGTCTTTCGTTGCATAGGAACCTTTGATCTGTGGTTTATCTTTCCTGTTATTTTTATTAAACTGTTTATTTGCAGTGCCGGCACTGCCGGTACGATTATTATTTTGCTGACGTTGTCCTGTACCGGAATTGTTGCCTTGTTGCGGACGAATGCTACCGGTTCCCTGCTGCGAACGACTATTACTGTTGGCATTATGCTGCCCCGGTTGCTGGCCACGCGGCCCAACAAAAATACCGCCTTGCGGTCGTTGTTGACGGTTCCTATCAGTTCCCTGCTGGGAGCGTTGACTCTGCTGTTGATTGACAGAACCGTTTTGTTGAACGCCATGATTGGGACGATTTTGATTAAAACGTTGACTTTGCTGTTGATTATTGCCGGTACGATTATCAGGCTGCTGATTGGTAGGTCTGTTTTTTTGATTACTATAATTGGAGTGATTTTGGCCGAAAGGCTGTCCCTGTTGTTGACTATTGTTGGAACGATTACCAGACTGCCGATTGGCAGGTCTGTTTTGTTGATTGCTATAATTGGAGCGACTTTGACCGGAAGATTGCCCCTGTTGTTGATTATTACTAGGGCGCTGCCCTTGTTGTTGATTATGAGCAAGACGGCTACCTGATTGCTGATTATTAGGGCGTTGTCCCTGCTGCTGTCGTGGTTGCTGTGTATTTACAGCAGTTGTAGAAGAACTTTTGTTTGGTTGAGCAGAAACAGTTGTCTTTTGTGGCATAGCTTTTTTTACTGCCGGTTGTTGAGCCGGCGTTGCTTTCTTTTCAGGCGTAACTTTTTTAACGAATTTCTTTAGAACCAGCTCTCTAACTGAATCATCTACAGTACTTAATGTACTTTTTACTTGAATGTTATTTTTAGCTAGAATATCAATTATTTCCTGATTTGTTTTACCAATCTCTTTGGCTAGCTCATATACTCTATGCTTACCCATTCATCCACCTCCAAGCGTGTATATCTCATATATTTTTCTTTATCATGTTCGCAAAGTTATTATCCAAAACAACTACTGCTGTTCTTTTTGCCTTGCCTATTGACCAACCAAGTTCATCACGTGTCAAACATTCAACCACTACTACTTTAGTAGCATCCGCTAAAAAACGCATGTCTTTTTTAGAATTTTCTGCAGCATCTACAGCCAGCACTAGTAATCTGCCTTTGCCGGTTTTTAGAGCGGCCCGAACTGCATAATCGCCTGAAGCCAATTTGCCGGCCTTTTGCGCCAAGCCCAAAGCAAAGGCGACCGCGCTATTATTCGCCATCGGGTAAATCCTCTAGCAATTTAGCATAAATATCGTCGCTGACAGGTTTATCTAATGCACGTTCCAGACGTTTTTCTTTTACCGCTTTGGTAATACAGACCTTAGAGTGACAAACATAAGCCCCACGTCCGGCTTTCTTACCGGAAAGGTCAAGACTTATGTCACCTTCCGGTGCTCTGACGATTCTCAGTAACTCTTTCTTATCTTTCATCTCATTGCAACCAACACATTTTCGCTGAGGTATTTTTTTAATTTTTATCTGCTTCATCGGTTACACCAACTTCTTCTGTTTCCTGACAGGTTTCTTCAGTCGCCTGAGTTTCGCTTTTAATATCGATCTTCCAGCCGGTTAGTTTGGCCGCTAATCGTGCATTTTGCCCTTCTTTTCCAATAGCCAAGGACAATTGATAATCCGGCACGATAACACGACAGATTTTTTCGTTTGCTAGAACTTCTGTACTGACTACTTTAGCCGGTGATAAAGCATTAGCAACATACTGATCCGGTTCAGAGCTGTATTTAACGATATCTATTTTTTCACCACGCAGTTCATTAACAATGGTCTGCACACGCATACCTTTATGTCCAACACAAGCTCCGACAGGATCAATATTATCATCTTTAGTATAAACTGATATTTTAGAACGCATCCCAGGCTCACGTGCAACTGATTTAATTTCAACCAAACCATCGTGAATTTCGGGGACTTCTAATTCAAATAATCTTTTCAAAAGACCGGGATGTGTTCTGGAAACCATGATCTGAGGCCCCTTGCTTGTCTTTTTTACTTCCACGATATAAGTTTTTATTCTATCATGATATTGATAAATTTCACCGGGGATTTGCTCGTTAGGCGTTAAAATTGCCTCAGCTTTTCCTAAATCTATATAAACATTTTTATTTTCCATTCGTTGAATGATACCTGTGACAATATCGTTCTCTCTGCTGGAAAATTTTTCAAAAACCATGCCGTGCTCAGCCTCACGAATTCGTTGAACAACTACCTGTTTAGCGTTCTGAGCTGCAATCCTTCCAAAATTTCGTGGAGTAACTTCAGTCTCAACAATATCGTCAACTTCATAACGCGGATCTATTTTACGTGCGTCCTCAAGAGAAATCTCGTTGGGATCATCACCTACTTCATCTACTATTCGACG
>CAYVGQ010000189.1:0-2930 GCA_964450295.1 uncultured Phascolarctobacterium sp.
ACATAACAAAAGATGGTAGACACTTTTTTGTGTCTACCATCTTTATACCACTTCATGCTTTAAGTAACGTGCTTTTTATTTATATTATTTTTGTTCCAAACAAATAAATAGTTTCGAAAGTAATACATGGTCAAATTAAAATTAATGTAAAATATTATGACTTTGGTTTGACGCCATCTGTATTTGGTGGTAGAATATTACCAATAGAATATTACCTTTAAAGCGGTCCTGTGAGACTGTAAGGTAGACTTTTAGGTAACTTGTACTACAAGCCTTCTTTGCCATCTTCCAGGCACAGCAGGCTTTTTTTATGTGATTAATTAGGAGGTAGAACAATGGCAAAAGCAAACGTATCTCTGGGTGGTAGAGATATCCTCGATCTGGATTCACTGTCTATAGAGGAGTATGAAGTAATCCTGCAGACTGCGGCAGAAATGAAGAGAATCATGAAACGCGATATTAAAAAAGTGCCGTCGCTGCGTGGCAAATCCATTATCAACCTTTTTTATGAACCCAGTACAAGAACAAGAACTTCTTTTGAATTGGCTGGTAAATATCTTGGCGCTGACGTTGTAAATATTACTACGGCCAGCTCCAGTGTCGTTAAAGGTGAGTGCCTGCGTGATACTATCTTAACGGTGCAATCTATGGCCTGTGATGCTATTGTTATGCGCCATCCTGTCGAAGGGGCTGCAGCATATGCTGCTGAAGTTGCTGATCCGGTTATTATCAATGCCGGTGATGGAGCACACGCTCACCCGTCGCAGGGTTTGTTGGATCTGCTTACTATTCGCGAACAAGGAAAAAATATTAAAGGTTTAAAAATGGCTATTTTAGGTGATGTTTTGTATAGTCGCGTGGCACGCACAAATATTGCTGCATGGACTAAGATGGGTGCTGACGTACATGTAGCCGGCCCTATGACTTTGTTGCCACATGATATTGAAAGTCTTGGTGTAACAGTTCATAAACGCGTTGAAGAAGCCATTGAAGACGCGGACGTTATTGACGTGCTACGTATTCAGTTGGAACGTCAGAAAAAAGGGCTATTTCCATCTCCGCGTGAATATGCCAGAATTTTTGGCTTAAATGAAAAACGTCTTGCTTTGGCTAAACCTGATGTTACAGTTCTGCATCCGGGCCCTATGAATCGTGGGTTAGAAATTTCTTGGGAAGTTGGTTACTGTGACAATGCGGCTATTAGAGATGAAGTGCAAAATGGTGTTGCAGTGCGTATGGCACTTTTATTCTTGACTTTGACAGGGGGTAAGCAAATTGAAAACCTTGATTAAAAATGGTCGTGTTATCGATCCTAGCCAAAATATTGACGCTGTAATGGATGTAATGGTAGGAGACGGTGTAATAAAAGAACTTGCTAAAAGTATTGCTGTTGAAGCGGACGAAGTATACGATGCACAAGGGCTGGTAGTTGCTCCGGGGTTGGTAGATGTACATGCACATCTGCGCGAGCCGGGACAAGAAGCCAAAGAAGATATTATTACGGGTACTATGGCTGCGGCAGCCGGCGGTATTACTACCATTGCCTGTATGCCTAACACGAAGCCTGTTATCGATAATTCTATAATTGTGTCCGGGATTAAAGAGCGTGCTGCCCGTGAAGGTTACGTTCATGTAGAAGTTATCGGAGCGATTAGTAAAGGTGAAGAAGGTAAAGAACTGGCCGAAATGATTGATATGTCGGAAAAAGGAGCGATGGCTTTTTCTGATGACGGACATTTTGTAAATAGTCCGCGTCTATTTACTCTTGCTGCCAAATATATCGGTGCTTTCGATAAAGTTTTGATTTCTCATGCTATCGAACCAGAGTTAGGTCATGAGGGTTATATGCATGAAGGCGCTATTTCTGCAAAAATCGGGGTGCCGGGAATTCCAGCGGTGGCGGAGGATATTGCTGTAGCACGTGATTGCCTTATTGCTGAATATACCGGTGCTCGTGTGCATATAGCGCACGTAGCCAGTAAAGGGGCAATCGATATTATTCGTCAATATAAGAAAAAGGGTGTAAAAGTAACTTGTGAAGTGACGGTACATCATTTAACTCTAACAGACGAAGCATGCATTAACTACAGTAGCGCGACAAGAGTATCTCCTCCACTACGCAGTTTTGACCATGTGGAGGCTTTGCGTGCAGCAGTGAAAGATGGTACTGTTGATGCGATTGTTACTGACCACGCGCCGCATGCGCCGGAAGAAAAAGATGTTGAATTCCGTTATGCCCCCTGTGGTTTTACTGGATTTGAAACTTCTATAGGTGTAATTTTGACTGAACTTTATCACACAAACCTCTTCACAATTAACGAAATTATTGGTAAAATGAGTACAGAGCCTGCGAATATTTTTGCATTAAAAGCTGGAAGTTTAAAAGTTGGCTATCCGGCAGATGTAGCTATTATCGACCTTGACAAAGAATGGACTGTTGATAATACGAAATTTTATACACGCGGCAAGGTAACTCCTTTTCAGGGCAAAAACTGTAAAGGCAAGGCCGTGGCTACGATGGTAGCAGG
This sequence comes from uncultured Phascolarctobacterium sp., assembly GCA_964450295.1. GTDB lineage: Bacteria > Bacillota > Negativicutes > Acidaminococcales > Acidaminococcaceae > Phascolarctobacterium. The sequence continues at coordinate 2,529 of CAYVGQ010000189.1, forward strand.
TAAATTCGTTATGAGAGATGGTGAAGTATGCAAACGGTAGCAAAAAAAGGTAAATTAGTATTAAACGACGGCAGTGTCTATGAAGGGGAACTATATGGTAAGCGTAATGCGGTGGGAGAAGTAGTTTTTACTACCGTCATGAGCGGATATCAAGAAACTCTTACAGACCCTTCTTTCTGCGGACAGATAGTTGTTATGACTTATCCTTTGATTGGAAACTATGGCATCAACGATATTTTCGATCAAGGCCGTAAACCGTTTTTACAGGGTTATGTAATTAGTGAACTTTGCGATCATCCCAGCAATTGGCGTTCTGAAAAAACACTGGAAGAATTTTTAGAAGAACAGGATGTACCTGTTCTTGCTGGGGTAGATACTCGTGCAATAACGCGTAAAATTCGT
>CAYVGQ010000190.1:0-2921 GCA_964450295.1 uncultured Phascolarctobacterium sp.
GCGGACATAATCTGCAAATTGCAACGATGGCGGCAACGGCTTGCGGTATCATGCGGTCAGGGGTTTTAAAAGAACTGACCGGAAATGTCGTTTTTTTTGGCGTTCCTGCCGAAGAATATGTAGAAATTGCTTATCGTAGCAAACTAATCAAGGAAGGGAAGTTGCATTTCCTTACCGGTAAAGGGCAACTAATTTATGAGGGTGCCTTTGAAGATATTGATATGGCAATGCAGATGCACTCCGATAAAAATATGCCGGAAGCTACTGTTTCTATTGGCCAGAGCAGTAATGGTTTTATTGGTAAGACCATACAGTATGTCGGTAAAACTGCCCATGCTGCCGATGCTCCCGATCAAGGAATTAACGCACTCAATGCAGCTATGCTGGGGCTGATGGGGATTAACGCTCTGCGTGAAACTTTCCGTGAAGCGGACGTTGTGCGAGTGCATCCTATTATTACCAAAGGCGGTGATTTGGTCAATTCGGTTCCTGCCGATGTCAGGATTGAGACCTATGTACGCGCTAAAACTATGGAAGCTATTGAAGCCACCCATACTAAAGTGGATGCAGCCTTAAAGGCCGGCGGGGATGCCGTTGGTGCTGAAACAGTTATCGCGACAATGCCGGGGCAGCTTCCGCTGGCATGTAATGCGGCACTTAACGAGCTGTTTGTAGCGAACGCTAAAATCGCTAAACCGGATGTAGCGGTAAAAGATGCCGGACATTTCAGTGCTTCTACTGATATGGGCGATGTATCGCATTTACTGCCTGTCATTCATCCCTTTATCGGTGGAGTGGAAGGTTTCCTGCATACTTCAGGGTTTCGTGTAGTCGATTTTCAGGCCGCAGTACTGTTGCCTGCTAAAGCTTTCGCAATGATGATAGTCGATTTGTTGTCGGACGATGCTAAATTAGCGCGCCAGATCAAAGAGGAACACCACCCGCTTCTGACAAGGGAAGCATATATTGCTAAGCTTGATAAATATTTTCAATAAACCAAGTGATAAAAAGATGGAAAAGGGAAGGTGTATTTTGTGAAAAATATTAAAGTGCATGCCATCATTTTAGCATTGACGATTATCGCCGAAATGGTTGGAACTTTTGTCTTTAAAATCGGCGTTGGTACTATTGTCTTGTTGCCAATGCTGTATGCCCTAATCATGGGTGTTTTTATGGCACCTAGGTTTTTAAAAGTTGTTAATCAAAAAGATATGATGGACGCCAGTTCTCTTATCGGTATTACGCTGATGCTGTTGATGGCTCGTTACGGAACCCTTGTAGGCCCGACGTTACCTAAGATTTTGGCTGCATCTCCGGCTTTAATTTTGCAGGAATTTGGTAACTTGGGTACGATTTTGATTGGTGTTCCCGTGGCTATTTATCTGGGTCTTAAACGTGAAACTATTGGTGCAGCTCATTCAATTGCCCGTGAACCGAACGTAGCTTTGATTGGTGAACGTTATGGTCTTGATACTGCCGAAGGACGCGGTGTTATGGGTGTCTATATTGCAGGAACCGTATTTGGCACTATCTTCTTTGGACTTATGGCCAGCTTTGCAGCTGCGTATTTGCCGTTCCATCCTTTCGCATTGGCAATGGCTGCCGGTGTTGGTTCTGCAAGCATGATGACGGCAGCAGTGGGATCTTTAAGCGCCATGTATCCGAATCTTTCCGATCAGATTGCTGCTTTTGGTGCTGCCAGTAACATGCTTTCGGGACTGGACGGCTTGTACATGTCTATCTGGCTTGCTTTACCGATGACAGAATGGTTGTACAAAAAAATCTATCGCTTAAAATACGGTGTTGAACCGACAGGAAAGGATGCTGCAAAATGAAGATTAAAGATTCACTGATTGTTTTATTTATTGTTGGAGTCATGTCTTTGGTAGCCAATGCTATCGGTACTAAATATACTATCATGGAAGCAATCCCCGGTCTTTTGTTTCTCATTTTTTTGGCTATTGCCGGCATCGTTATGGCTAAATATATGCCGGGAAGAATTCCGGCTGTTGCCTATGTAGTTACGCTGGGTTGCATCCTTACTTATCCTGGGGTACCGGGCAGTGAAATGATCAATGAAGCTGTAAAAAAAGTCGGATTTCTGCAGCTTTGTACTCCTCTTTTAGCATATTCCGGCATTGCTATCGGCAAAGACCTTGATGCTTTTGCAAAAAGCGGTTGGCGCATTGTTGTAGTTGCTTGTGTGGTTTTTACCGGCACCTATATCGGCAGCGCCATTATTGCACAAGTCGTGTTAAAATCATTAGGGCAGATTTGATTAGGATATTGTAGGCACCGTCCGCATGACGGTGCCTTTTTCTTTAACTCTAACAATAATTTTGTAGATAAAAAAGAGCTGGAAGTTGAATTTGCCGGCAAGATAAAGTACAATAGAAATTAGAAATTTAACATTTTGGAGGTATTACTATGGCTGAAGTTTTAGCAAAAACTACTTTTTCCAGTGTTATTCACAACAATGAAGTTTGTGATGAAATAGTAAAATGGGGCAAAGCCAACGGTTATCCTGTTACCAAAGCAAAATTACAGAATAAACTTGGGGCTTATGTGGGCTTTTCGCCGGAATATATGATTTTGGCGAAGCGCCGGCCACCGATTCCCGGGGGCTGGAATGTCACGGTCGAAAAATATGCGCCTGAGGAACGTATTATTCCGTTGAATGTCAAAGAAGAGACGGGCGAGATTAATCACTTTATTACCAAAATGATGGGTGAATATGTTAAAGAGGGATTAAAAATGGACCTGTCTGATAATATCTACGAAGCCTATGGTACGAGGCTACGCGACCTTAAAGTAGTTGGGCATCCTATTCTTCTCAATAACTTCGAAGATTTTATTGAAAATATGCGTTGATAAAAAAATAAAAAATACCATCCAAAAATTGAATTGTTTTTCAATTTCCG
>CAYVGQ010000191.1:0-2912 GCA_964450295.1 uncultured Phascolarctobacterium sp.
ATCTTTAAATCTTAAAGCGCCAACCTGCTTGTCATAACGTAATACCTGCCCTTTTTGCAGCAGAAAACCAAACAGAATACCTGTCACCAAACCATACATTAAACTCGTCATTTTTATTCACCGCCCTTATATAAGAAATTCGCGGAAATAACTCCTCCGACAAAGAAGCAAACCAAAGCCACAAAACCGCTTACTGCTAGCTGCGATGCCCCGGCTAGACCATGTCCACTGGGACAGCCATCAGCTAAGCGAGCGCCAAACATGGCAACGACTCCACCGATAAAAGCGATGATCGATCTTTTCGCAGGTGTCTCGCCGAACGACTCCCGCCACATTTCCGGCAAGGTAGTCACTTTAAAAGTACCCCCTATTATTGCCGAGATAAACGCTCCCAAACCAATACCCAACACGAACATCCATTGCCAATCAATGGCCGGTACATTCTTTAAAAAATAAGGCATTTTTGCGACAACATCCGGAGCAAAAACACTTTCTATCATGCCCGCACTTTTGACAAAAGTAGTGGATGCGCCAAAAAATTTACCGGTAAACCACAACGAAGCGATGGCTACAAGACCACTCAAGCCCCCTGTTAAATAAGGATTCCAATATCCTGTTTGTTTCATTTTGATTCCTCCTTGATGTTAAAATAAAATTGCGACGAGCTTCTTGATTCTTTCGTCTTTAATTTTGTAGTATATTTCTACTCCTTCACGCCTGCAACTGACAATACCTTCGGTTTTTAGTTTTTGCAGATGTTGGGAAATGGTAGATTGGGGTACATTCAAGCAACTCTGCATGTGGGATACATTGCATTCGCCCTTTTCCTGCAAACCCTTCACAATGCACAGACGCACAGGGTGAGCTAAAACTTTTAAAAAAGCAGTCCGTTCCTCAAATAATTCTAAATCTAATGTCATTGGCTCGTTCCTTTCTTTATATTTATCCTTATCTTCATCTCTATCTCTATCTCTATATTTATATATTACGATATTAAAATGTATTTGTCAATGCCTTTCCCGCAAAAAATCAATTGGGTTAAGATGGAAAATAAAGCCCATCTTAACCCAATTGATAAAGACTGTTGTTTTGTTGTAATAATTTTAGCGCTGTTTAGACCACCGCCACACTTCCAGCGTCAGCCAGACAAAAAAGACGCCCGAAAAGTCCAGAACAATATCAGTTACAAGTCCGCTACGTCCGGGGGAATGCAGTTGGATATATTCGTCAGTCACAGCCACGGCCAGACCAAGAAAGAGAATATATCCGGTTGCCATACGACGGTTGATGCCAAAAGCAGCGTACATGTTGCACAAGATTAAGCCCAGCATAGCAAATTCTAAAAAATGTGCCAGTTTGCGAATATTATGGTCTAGATTACTTTGCGGTATGTCGATACCGAACCATTTACCCATGCCGGTGATAATTGTACCGACCAGTTTGCTGGCACTATGCGATTCAGAAGCCGGCATACAGGAATTATAGAAAATAAACGCTATAAAAACGATTAGTAACAGCAGCCATAAAATTTTTCTCAATGTCTTGTCTACCTCGCCTTATAGATTTCTGCTGAGCATATCCATGACCATCATGTTGCTGACGACACCAATACCGCCGGGCACCGGCGTAAAAGCACCGGCTTTGAAGGCAACCTCCGGAGCGACGTCGCCCACCAGTCCTTTTTCAGTGGCATTAATGCCAACGTCAACGATCACGGCTCCTGCTTTAACCATTTCCGGTTTTACAAAACCCGGTATTCCAACAGCAGCGACAATAAGATCAGCGTTGCGCAAGACCGCACCGATATCTTGCGTGCGGGAATGGCAAATAGTTACCGTAGCGTTTTCCTGCATAAGTAGCAGCGCTACCGGCTTACCGACCACATTACTGCGTCCTACCACAACTACGTTTTTGCCTTGCAGCTCAATGCCATAATGTTTAAGCGTGGCCAAACAAGCCCGTGGCGTACACGAAGCCCTATTGCCGCGCCCTAACAAAACTTCCCCCATATTTTGGGGATTGAGGCAGTCCACATCTTTATCTGCGCTAATCATCGCGCCAACGGCATCGCCGTCGATATGCTTCGGCATCGGCATCATCGGCAGAATACCCGTTACATAGCTGTTGAGGTTGAGTTTTTGGACAACGGCGATAACTTCCTCCTGCGTACTTGCTGTAGGCAGTTGAATGACCTTGCTTGCACCGCCCAAGCTTTCGAGGAGCTTTACCAAACGATCTTTATAAACATGAGAAGCCGGGTCGTCACCAACGATGATGATTGCCAGAACCACTTTAATGCCGCGTTCTTTAGCCGCGGCTATTTTAGCGGCAACAACTTCTTTATAAGCATCGGCAACAGGTTTGCCCTTCATCAACAAAGTTTCCATTACTGTAAATCTCCTTAAAATAAGCCGCTGATAACACCGTCATCACTGACATCAATTTTCTCGGCAGCCGGACTCTTAGGCAAACCGGGCATAGTCATAATATCACCGGTCAAAACTACCACAAAACCGGCACCGGCAGAAATACGGCAGTTTTTAATCGTCATGGTAAAGCCGTCGGGACGTCCCAGCAAAGTGGGATCGTCAGAGAATGAATATTGAGTCTTGGCTATGCAGATCGGCAGATGCCCATAGCCAAGTCTTTCAAAATCACTTAGTGCGGTTTCTGCTTCTTTTGCATAAACAACGTCTGCGGCACCATAGATTTCGTGAGCTACCGTAGCTATCTTTTCTTTCAGCGGCAGTTCAGCAACGTAAATAGGGGCAAAATTAGCCTTACCGGCTTCCGCCAGTGCAACAACCTCATGTGCCAGCTCTATGCCGCCTGCGCCGCCTTTTGCAAAAACATCGGACAAAGCCACATTGACGCCGTGGCCCAGCGGCACGGGCTCAAGGTGCTTGCGCGCC
>CAYVGQ010000192.1:0-2906 GCA_964450295.1 uncultured Phascolarctobacterium sp.
ATAAGCCAGGACCTAGATTAAAAAACAACCTCGCAGAAATTAATCGGTGTGCCCAACGCGCTAAATTTCTGCTCATACTCCGTTTGCACAGCATTTTCGTACTCACTGTGATGCAAATCATAGCTCAGGGCAATGATGTTAAGGCCAAATTCCTTAAACTCCTCCACCGAAAAATCAAACAAGCCGCGATTATCGGTCTTAAAGCGCAAATGCCCGCCCTTACCCAAAAGCTGGGCATACTTTGCCAAAAAATTACGATGCGTCAAACGACGCTTAGCATGACGAGCTTTAGGCCAAGGATCGCTAAAATTAAGATACAATTCTTTGATCTCCCCCGGTGCGAACCAGTCTTCCATATGCGCGGCATTAGCACAGATGACTTTAATATTGTCCATTTGCTTCTCCTTAGCGGTTTTGCCCGGATAATATGCGATATCATGTTGTGTTTCCACACCAATAAACGCTTTTTCAGGATGCCGCTCAGCCATACCGATAATAAAACGACCTTTACCACAGCCTATTTCCAAACATAAACGTTTGCCGGGAAACAACTCCTGCCAACGTCCTTTATATTGCTCCAAAGCATGCATCAAAACATATTCGTCTTTTAAATCTTGCATTGCTTCTTCGATCCATGCTTTTTTCCTTAATCTCATACTGAACCGCCTTTATAAAAATATAATATAAATCCAATTTATATTATATAACAATTTAAAGTTCTCATCATCTTTTTTTATCAAAATTTGCTATACCTAATGCGCTGCCCTCAGTATTAAAAAGAAATAAATTTTCTATTTTTTATTAAAAGATTATTGTTTTCTGCGCTGCGCATACCCAGACTCTTGGCTACATAAAAAATGCGTAACAGAAATAAAAATCTGTTACGCAATAAAAGTCTAACTTTTGGGGGTCGGTTCAGTGAGTGCCTGTTTTTTTATTTTTTTAAGTTTAATTTTTTTTGCCTTTTTTAGGTCCCAGACCGTATTTTTTCAAATAACGGTACAGAGTAACGCGACTAACATCAAGCATGCCGGCCAGCTTGCTGATATTACCTCCAGCAGATTTCCAAGCGGAAATAAATGCTTCTTTATCATATTTCCATGATTTTTCAAGTGTTCTATCGCCGGGCAGTTTGATATTCTCGGCTTCGATAATTCCACCGGTAGTATGAAAAAATGCCTGTTCGATAACGCCTTGTAACTGTTTGATATTACCGGGCCAGCTACAACTAAGCAGCATTGACAACGCTTCCGCCGACAGACGTTTGGGAGGCAAATTGTGCTGCGCTGACATTTCCGCTAAAATATGAGCCGCAATTACTTCGATATCTTTAACGCGCTCACGCAGAGGCGGCACACGCATAGTAGTATCAAGCACCAATTCGTACAAACGCTTAGAGAACAAACCTTTGTCCGACAACCTTTTAAGATTAGAGTCGCAGGCCGCGATAACACGTACATTAAGTTTTTTACGTGTGCCTGTTTCACGGTTAATCAGACCATTTTTCAGGGCATCAGCCAACTTATCGCCCATTTCTACAGACAACTTTTCTACTTCGTCCAAAAACAGCGTGCCTCCTAAAGCAAGCTCCAGTTTGCCTGCCGTTGGTTGATGGTCGCCGTCGATGCTGCCGAAAAATTCTTCTGTCAGTGATTCCAACGGTGCGTTAGAACATTTTACAACGATCAGCGGTGCTGCCGCACGCGGACTTGCTTGATGGATACCATGGGCAAGGCGCTGCTTGCCGGTACCGGGTTCGCCCTGAAGCAAGATATTGTTATCGCTGCGGGCAATACGCGATGCCTTATGCTGCAAAGCCAAAAATTCGCTGGTTTCACCTACCATACTATATAAACTATAACGAGAACTATAGCCGGTCGCATGAGCGATAGTTGTTTTTAGATCCTCTATCGACATGGACAGCACCAGCGCGCTTTCCACCTCGCTGCCAACTTTAAGCGGCATAACCGTAGTTATATCTTCATAAGTGCGATCCTGAGTAATCCAAGTAATCTCACGACGGTGCGTCGGCACGCCCTGTAAAGCTTTTTTGATGGGAATATGCTCGTAGTTTAGAAACACATCTTCCAACTTGTTCTTGCCGTCCAGACGTTTCTGCGCATTATTATTGCAGTATTTAAGTTCTTCATCCTGTCCGATCCAGTACACCGCTACCGGCAACTCATCCATCATCAACTGATAAATGCTCCAATATTCCAGCATGGAAAGATGCTGTTCAATTGAATATTTCATCGTCAACAGTAGCGAAAGTAGCAAATCGTACGGCAAATCTTGCTGATCCAGCGAGAAGAAAGATATTATATAGCGAATTTTACCGTTGACGCAAATAGGTGCGCTGCAAGCATCGCCGGAATGGCTGTCTTTAATCCACATTTCTGGGCCAAACATCAAAAAGGGCACATTATGCTCACGCGCAATGCTGATGCTGGAAGTACCAACATCTTCTTCCAAAACGCGCATTCCCTGAATATCTTCGATCACTCTCTGAAAAAAAGGCAACGCATAATTTTTGATAACATAACCATCTTCATCAATCAGCAACATGCTGAGATTATGAATATTGAAATGTTGCTTGCTCTGCTCATACAATCCGTCAACATATTTTACAATAAATTCATGTGTACGCTGGTGCTCAACAATTTCCTCCGGACTCAGTTTATTGAGTTTAGGCATCGTTTCGTGCGGCAGTTTTATCGCCCGGCAACGTCGCCAGGATTCGGCTACCCACGGATGGACGTTTGGGTCGAGGATACCGTCTTCCATAAATTTTTTGTAGTAGGACGCTAGTTTTTCTTTGTTGCGTTTTTCTCGAATCATTATCAAAACCCCTCCTCATTTTCATCAAATGCCCCGGTTAGCTACCGGAGTCTAAACCTCACCGTTTG
>CAYVGQ010000193.1:0-2902 GCA_964450295.1 uncultured Phascolarctobacterium sp.
CACGATGTGCCGGGTTCATGTTCGCCTGAATTTTAAAAACAAAAGCGGAAAACAGTTCTGTTTCCGGCTCTAAAATTTCACCATTTTGCAAAATACGAGGTTGTGGTTTCGGAGATAACTCTAAAAATTTTTCTAAAAAGCTCCGTACGCCAAAATTAGTCATGGCACTACCAAAAAACATTGGCGTTAGTTCGCCAGCATTAACTTTAGCCATATCAAATTCATCACCGGCCATATCTAAAAGTTCGATATCATTACAGAGATTTTCATAAAGTTCCTGACCTAATGCTTCTATAATCTGTGGATCATCAAGTGAACCAGTCGTAGATTTTAAAATCTTAGAACCATGACTACTATCGTCTTCAAAAAGCTCTATTTGTTTTTTTATTCTATCATAGACCCCTATATAGTTACCATCAATACCAATAGGCCAATTAATGGGATATGCGCGAATGCCAAGAATGTTTTCTAATTCGCCCATCAAATCAAAAGGGTTGCGACCATAGCGGTCTAATTTATTAACAAAAGTAAAAATTGGTAATTTACGGCGATGGCAAACCCAAAACAATTTTTTAGTTTGCGGCTCCACCCCTTTTGCCGCATCAATCAACATAACTGCGCTGTCTGCTGCCATTAAAGTACGATACGTATCTTCAGAGAAGTCTTGATGTCCAGGCGTATCAAGAATATTAACCCTATGTCCTGCATAGTCAAACTGTAAAACAGAAGAAGTTACTGAAATTCCACGCTGTTTTTCTATCTCCATCCAGTCAGAGACAGCATGCTTATTACTTTTTCGAGCTTTTACAGAACCCGCTAGGTGGATAGCTCCGCCATATAATAATAATTTCTCCGTTAAAGTTGTTTTACCGGCATCAGGATGAGAAATAATGGCAAAAGTACGCCTTTTCTTAATTTTTTCTAACAATTCTTGCATCATATCCCCCTACTATTCTTTATTTTGCATTTCATAGATACGATAAGCATCTATTATTTGTTGTAAAATATACTCCGGCACTACAGTTTCTGTTTCAATTTGCCCTTTCATATTAAAACGAAAAGCAATATCAGTAAAATTTTCACCACCATAGGTTTTGCAACTAAATGTTGTGCGCATAAATTCCTCTTTAAAGGAACAATCTTTCAAAGAGTTTTTACGACATTCTTTATTCCAGTCAATATAAATATCAAATAACTTACGTTGAGCAGTTTCCGGTATCTCTTCACTGGCAACAACAGTTTCTTCTAGAGGTGTACAATCGAGATTTTCATATACCGTCCCATCTTCCAAAGTTATCGTAACGGTTAGTACATAATCTTTTTCAAAAAATTCAGCTGTTTTAATCTGCCACTTTTCTTTCCACTTATCGATACAGGCAGGGCAAATAAAATGTGCATCTTTGATACTATTGCTTAAAAAATTATCACGATAATATAATTCTCCTGTTGACACAAACGTTTTAGCACAATCACAGCAAACTAACGGCAAAGTACGAATCATAAATGCAAGCCTCCTGTCTTAGACAAAAAAATAAGCCTTTACGAGGTTACCCGTAAAGGCTGGCGATCCGAAATGGTCGGAGCGGCGGGATTTGAACCCACGACCTCTTCCACCCCAAGGAAGCGCTCTACCAAGCTGAGCCACGCCCCGAGAAATTATACCCATCTTAGCTATAAAAGTCAAGTAATATTTTAACTTCCAGTAGTTATTTTTCTCTGGCACCTTCAATATCAAGTTTTAAAATATGTGCAATACTGCGCTGTCCATTCCTAGAAAAAGCGTCAATCATAGCAGTAGCAATGTTTTCAGCATTAGACTTTACATCAGCATATGCCATCAATGTAGAACCGGCACCACTAATAATAGCACCGTAAGCCCCCATCTGCTTAGCTACTTTAAACACGTCTTCTGTACCTGTAATCAGTGGGATACGATAAGGTTGATGTAATCGATCCTCTAAAGCATCAGCAAGATATTGATAATTGCCACTCATTAAGGCGCCAACATAAAGAGCTGCTCGCCCGACATTAAATACGGCATCTTCATGAGCAATTAGTTTAGGTATCGCCTGGCGTGCCCTATAAGTAGATAAAGGCTGATCGGGAACTACAGCTATGAAACATAGTTCTTTCTGCGGTAAAAATCTTAAAGCATGCGTGCCCAGATCATCCACATAACTTATAGTAATGCCTCCCAATAATGCTGGAGCGACATTATCTGGATGTCCTTCAATTTCTGTAGCATAATCTAAAAGTTGTTCTTTGTTTAAAGTAGATCCGGTAAGTAGATTAGCAGCTACAAGTCCGGCAACAATTGCAGTAGAACTACTTCCTAATCCGCGAGAAAGAGGAATACGGTTCAACATTGTTACTTTTAGGCCGATTCTGCCACCCTTTACTTTATTCCAGATTTTTAGGAACGACAGAAATGCCAAATTTCGTCCACTAGCATGTAATCTTCCTGCGCCCTCACCAACAACTTCTAAAATAAAATCGGCTTGATTTAAGACTTCAAAAGTAAATTCATTATATAAATTACAGGCTAAACCAAGGCAATCGTATCCTGGACCACAGTTTGCTGATGTCGCCGGGACAATCACAGTTATTTTATTTCTCATAGCCTCTTACTACTCCAAATCGTGATCTTCAACGCGAATAACGCTACAGACTTTTTCAACTATTGGCAAAGCCTTCAATGTTTGAACAGCCATTTGTAGATTCAATTCCGAAACGTCATACGTAATAACTACCAATTCTGCTACACCTTTACCCTTGCTTTTTTGAACAACATTTTTTAAACTAACATTCTGTGCTCCAAAAGCAGCAGCAATACCGGCCAATACCCCTGGTTTATCTTGAACATTAAGGCGAATATAGCAAGGCGACATCATGTTTTCCAAAT